>JAZKXK010000001.1:0-8692 GCA_045611525.1 Candidatus Scatosoma sp.
TTTTGTTTATTATATGCTATACCTTACGGTTTAGTCTTCTTTACCCAAAGATTCGGGCGTGATAGAGAAGGTGTTGGAAATACCGTCTCTCGAATAGTCGTACGGCAATTTTGCAACCGATTTCAAGGACGCCAACGCGCCGTTGTTATCTCTGCCGTGCATAGGGTTCGCACCGGGTGCAAGCGGCGTACCTGCTCTTCTACCGTCGGGCGTGTTACCCGTCTTTTTACCGTATACGACGTTGGACGTGATGGTAAGAATGGACGTGGTAGGAACGCTGTCGCGATAGGTGTAGTGGCTCTTAACCTTCTTCATAAAGGTCTTAAGAATCCAAACTGCAAGCTCGTCTGCTCTGTCGTCGTTGTTGCCGTATTTCGGGAAGTCGCCTTCGATACGGAAGTCTACTACGATACCGTCTTCGTTACGAACGGGGTATACTTTCGCATACTTGATAGCGGACAGGGAGTCAGCCGCGCAGGAAAGACCTGCGATACCCGTCGCGAAGAAACGGCGTACGTTGGTGTCGTGCAAAGCAAGCTCCAACGCTTCGTAGCTGTACTTATCGTGCATATAGTGGATAAGGTTGAGGGTGTTCACGTACAAGTCCGCAAGCCAAGTCATCATATTATCGAACTTCGCGCAAACCTCGTTGAAATCAAGCGCGTCGTTGCTGGTGATTGCCACGAATTCGGGGGATACCTGCATGGGCTTACCCGTCTTCTTATCTTTTACGATTTCGTCCTTACCGCCGTTGATTGCGTAAAGCAAGCATTTCGCAAGGTTAGCTCTCGCGCCGAAGAACTGCATATCCTTGCCGACTCTCATACAGCTTACGCAGCAAGCGATACAGTAATCGTCGCCCATTTCAGGACGCATCAAATCGTCGCTTTCGTATTGAATGGAAGAGGTGCGAATGGAAATTTCCGCGCAGTATCTCTTGAACGCCAAGGGCAATCTCTTCGACCAAAGCACCGTAAGGTTAGGTTCGCGTGCGGGGCCGAGGTTGTCAAGGGTGTGCAGGATACGGAAGGACGTCTTGGTAACCAACGATCTGCCGTCTACGCCCATACCGCCGATGGCTTCGGTAACCCAGGTAGGGTCGCCCGAGAACAGCTCGTTGTATTCCTTCGTTCTCATGAACTTTACGATACGAAGCTTCATGACGAAATGGTCGATAAATTCCTGCGCCTGTTCTTCGGTGATAAGCCCTTTCTTAAGGTCGCGTTCGATATAGATATCGAGGAAGGTGGTGTTTCTGCCGATGGACATAGCCGCGCCGTTTTGGTCTTTAACCGCAGCAAGGTAACCAAAGTACAACGCTTGGATAGCCTCTTGCGCCGTTTCAGCAGGCTTGGAAATGTCGCAGCCGTAGATAGCAGCCATTTCCTTAAGCGCTTTGAGCGCTTTTACCTGGTCAGCTAATTCTTCGCGGTTTCTAACCTTATCGGGGGTCATATCCCCACCCATAGCAAGCTTATCTTCTTCTTTCTTCTTAATGAGGTAGTCTACGCCGTAAAGCGCTACGCGGCGATAATCGCCTACGATACGCCCGCGCCCGTATGCGTCGGGAAGACCGGTCAAAATGTGCGCGGAACGAGCAGCTCTCATTTCAGGCGTATATACATCGAAAACGCCCTCGTTGTGCGTCTTTCTGTATTTCGTGAAGATTTCCTTTACGTCGGGGTCAAGCTCGTAGCCGTACATATTCAGCGCGCCCTCGGACATACGAATACCGCCGAAGGGCTGTAAGGAACGCTTGAAAGGCTCGTCCGTTTGCAAACCTACGATTTTTTCGAGGTCTTTATCCAAATAGCCCGCGCCGTGCGAGGTCAGCGTGGATACAATCTTCGTGTCCGCGTTGAGTACACCGCCCGCTTCGCGTTCTTTCTTGGTAAGCTCGCAAACGATTTCCCAAAGCTTTTTCGTAGCTTCCGTTGCAGGCGCAAGGAACTTTGCGTCGCCATCATACGGCGTGTAGTTGCGTTGAATGAAATCACGCACGTCTACTTCGTCGTCGCACCATTTACCGGGAACGAATCCTTCCCAACCTTTGTATTGCATCATATCAGTAACTCCTAATAATATATTTTTCCTGTTTTCCTACCCCGCTAACGGGGATTTTAGCTTAATGAGATTAAATCCTATTTAATTATAGCACCTTATTTTGCAAATGTCAATAGAATTTGATAAAAAAGTTATACTTTTTGTTTTTGTTCTTCGATTTTCGCGTCCAGCCAAATTTCCAAAATCTCTTCGGGCTGGAACCCCGAACAACGGGCGAAGATTTCCCCGTCCTGTACAAGAAGGATAGTGGGGACTTTTTCCACGTCCCACGCTTCCATAAGCGCAAGGGTGGTATAATCCGCCTCTACGTGCACCAAGCGGATATCCCCGCGCGCAGCGCATAATTCTTTTAATATCGGCATCAAGGTCAGGCAGTTGGCGCAGGATTCCCCGCTTACTTCCACACAGCAAAGACCTTTAAGCTCCTCTTTATAATTTTTCTCGTTCATCATTTCTCAAAATCCTTTTAGCCTGCGCCACCCGTTCTTTGTCGGGGGCTTGTACGCCTTGCAAGGGATAGGGTATACCAAGCTTTTCGTACTTGACGACGCCTAAGGTATGGTAGGGCAAGACCTCCACCTTTTCCACCGTTTGGAGCGTATCAATAAACGCGCGGGTTTTTTGCAAGCTTTCCTCTCCGTCCGTGATATTCGGCACGAGGACTTGGCGAATCCACATACTCTTGCCCCGTTCGCTTAAAAACTTAGCGAAGGCAAGGGTGTTTTTATTCGATTTCCCCGTGAGCTTTTTACAAGCCTCGTCGTCGATATGCTTGATATCCAAAAGGAATAAATCGGTAACCGCCAACAGTTCTTCGTGCTTTTGCACGCACTTTTCGTCCTCGGGACGGAAAGTGATACCCGAAGTATCCACACAGGTATGCACGCCCTTGGCTTTTAAAATTTTAAACAGCTCGATAACGAAATCGATTTGAAGAAGAGGCTCTCCCCCCGAAACGGTTACGCCTCCCTTATCGCCGAAGTAATTTTTATAGCGAAGCGCCTTGTTTGCAACCGCTTCCGCGTCGTATTCCTCTCCGCCTGCGCCCCAAGTATCGGGGTTGTGGCAGTATTGACAGCGCAAGGGACAGCCTTGCAAAAATACGACGAAACGAATCCCCGGCCCGTCCACCGTGCCGAAAGATTCGAATGAATGAATACGTCCCGTCATAGTCCCTTGTCCCCCACGCTCCTTATTATACCAAACCGCGCGGGTTTTGTCAACGGTTTCCCGAAAAAAAATCGCGTTTCCAAGATTTTTCTCCATAGGAGAAGGTTAGGATTTAAAGATGAACACCTTTCTGCCCACGTAGTTGAATACGAGTACGATGCAGGTCATAATCATTTTTGCCAGCCATTCTTTCCAAGGCAGTAAAAATGCCGTTACGCCAAAGAGGGTGATTTGAGGGAAAATATGTACCAAAAGCACGATTCCAAGCTCGGTAATCCCCAAGCCGATAAGCCCGATGACCGTGAAGATAAAAAAGGACTTTTTCGAACGCGCCTCCACCTCGTCCTTGACGTGGCGGAAGACGAATTTTACCGATAAAATCCAGTTGACGACAAGCCCCGTACAAAACCCGAACGCCGTAGCGATGATAAGGGAGCAGGTATTCCACGCCCCGCCCGAAAGCAAGCTTGCGGGGAAAATCCATTGTCTAAAAAGGTAAAATACCGCGTAATCCACGAGGGTCGCCGTTCCGCCTACGAGTAAAAAACGGAATATTTCCCAAAATAATTGTCTGTTCGTTTGTTTTTCCATTTTAATTTTCTCCTATGATTTTCTCCTAAATACAAACGCAGTAGAACAGCATTGAGCTTATAAGCAGTCCCGCACACCCGATGTAGAGCGCGTTAGACAGTGTTTTTGCAAATTGCCCATCGGCGAGCGCAAGCGTTTTTTGCGTATACCCTACCGTCAGCGCAAGCCCTAAAATGAGGGGCATAATATACCGAAAATCCATCGTACAGCCGTAGGGCATCTTGATATAGAAATACATTTCCGCAAGCACCTGCGATTGCACGAGCAGGAAGGCAAATAATAAATCCTTATGCGAAAGGGGGGAAATTTTCTCCCCTGCCCTACGCTTTTTGAGGTAAAAAAGGACGCAGTAGATCAAAGCGATAAGGAGCAACAAGGATACCATATACGCGATGAATACGGAAAGCACCGCAAAGCCTTCCCCCTGCCAGTAGCTAAATTCGCCGAAGATAGACGAACGCAAGGCGTAGGCGAACAAGTTATAATTTTTCGAGAACGGACGGCAATACAGCGTGCCGATATGCTCGCTTAAATCAAAGGTAAAAATCAAACGGGAAAAAAGGGAATGATGCCCCGTGTAAAGCTTGCGATTAAGGTTATCAAACACATAGCCAAACGGTTGGTCGAAACGAATATAGGCGTAGACTTGAAACCACAGCCCGATAGGCGCGCATACAAGCAAGAACAGCCCGTACTGCAACGCCATTTGCCAAAGAGAAAGCGCGTCCTCTTTTTTGAGCAAGGTACGGACGAATTCGTAGATAAAAATCCCCGCAATCGGGATACAAATCGTCGCCGACGAGAGCTTTGTCATCATACCAAGCCCCACCCCAAGTCCGCACAAAAGGATATAGACGATAGATTTTCCGCCCTTCCACCAACGAAGCGCAAAAAACAGCGCCGCAATCGCCAAAAGATAGGCAATGCCGTCGTTGTTCAGCATACCCGAAAACTGAATTTGCCGAGGATAGAAAATGACAAACGCCGCCAAGAACAGGTACAGCTTACCCGAAAAGCCAAGCTCCTTTAAAATTTTCAGCATAATTACCGCCGTAATAAAGGAATAGGCCGTCGCTAAAATTTGACAGCTCGAATACAGAAAAAATCTATGCTCGTCCACGTAAGCGGGCATACTATATGCATAGCGGGAGAAAAAGCCTTCGCTAAACCCCTTCGTCAAGCCGTCCATAAACCGCATAAAGCCTGCCTGCACCACAGCGTTAAGAGGCGGGTGGTAAAATTGATAACGATTTATCGTAGGCAGTTTCCCCGTTTGGAAAAGCGTCCAAGCGTACGCCTCGTGTCCGTCAAAATTTTGGGTATAAGTATCGTGCTGACGGGTCGCCGCCGAGGTATACAGCATATACCCCACGCGAAGGATGTATCCCGCCACGAGAAAAACGATAACGATATGCCGAGCCGTTAAGCGTTTGGACATACCCATGTACGCGACGAACACGGCGCAGCCGCCAAGTCCCAGCGCCATTAAGCTTTGCGCAACCACCCCTGCGCGGTAGGTTCTTGCATAAGGCTTAAACAGCAGGAATAAAAAGAGGGTGAGGATAAGGACGCCCAAATATAACGCCCCTTCCTCTAAGCACCGCCATACGGCGGGCGAAATCTTCTTTTCCTTAAGTTGTGTTTCCTGTACTTGTTCGCTCATACTTATTTGCTTTCCGTTTTGGTTTCGTGATAGCTCTTTTCGGTGTTTACGCTCCAAACGGCGGTCTTATCGGCGCCGCCCTTGATAATTTCCTCGCAAGCCGCTATCGCCGTTGCCATAGAATGGTCCATATTGTTATAGCGGTGCTGACCGTTTCTGCCTACGCAGAACAGGTTTTCGATACCGCTTAAATAGTCTTTGACTTTATCAAACTCCGCATACGTACCAAAGTAAGCGGGGTACGCTTTCTTCACGCGGATAAGCGTGGAATCCAGCACCTTATCGGGAGAATCGATTACCCCCACCTTCACCAGCTCGTCCACCGCGTTTCGAATGAACGCCTCGTCGGGGCTTGTCCACATACCGTCCCCTTCCGTGCAGAAGTATTCCAAGCCCACCCACACGTTTTTTTCGGGATTTTCCACCATATAGGGCGACCAGTTGTTGAAAATTTGAATACGGCCTAACCGCACGTCCCTATCCTGCACGTATATCCAGCAATCGGGTACGATATTGCCAAGCGTTTTCATCTTGGTTTTGTTTTTGACTTTTAAATCGCTCAGGAGAAGTCCCACCGTCATAAAATCGCGGTAAGGCAGGTTGGTTGCGATACGGTAAACCTCTTCGCCTACGCTCTCTTCCCCGATTGCCTCGATGAAATCCTTGATGGGCATAGACGAAATACAATAGTCCGCCTCATAGGCTTTTTCTTCCCCGTTTGCGTTCAACGCGTACACGGTAGCCACCTTTCCGTTTTTCAAGGCGAATTTTTGTGCCCTTTCGCCGAAATAGATTTCCCCGCCGAGGCGCAAAATTTCGTCCGCCATTTTCTCGTACAACTGCCCCGGACCTTTCTTGGGGTAAATGAACTGCTCGATTAAGCTCGTTTCCACTTCTTTATCCTTTTTACGGAAAGGCTTGCAAAGGGCGTTTTTGATAGCCTTGGAAACGGATAACCCCTTGACCCGCTGCGCGCCCCAGTCGGCGGCGATATCGCGGGGGTGTACCCCCCACAGCTTTTCGGTGTAGTCCTCGAAAAACATAGAGTACAAGGGCTTGCCGAAACGGTTGATATAGAAGTTTTCCAAATTGCTTTCTTCACGCTTATGCAAACAACTGCCGATATAGCCAAAGCCCGCTTTTACCGTAGCGAAAAAGCCCATATTGATAAAGGTGCGCGCCTTTAAGGAAATGGGATAATCGAAGAATTTTCTATTGTAAATGATACGGGAAACGCGATCTCGCACGAGCATGACCTCGTCCGTTTTTTCAGGGTCGGGGCCGCCCTCTTCCAGAGGCTTTTCACGGTTTAAAACCGCGTCGTCCATAGCAGGCTCGCCCTGCACGGGGAGCATATCCGTCCAAAGCTTAGTTACGCGCTCGTCCTTAGAGAAAAAGCGGTGCCCGCCGATGTCCATACGGTAGCCCTTATAGGTTGCCGTCCGCGAAATCCCGCCGACAAAATTTTCCATTTCCAAAATAATGGGCTTAATATCGGTAGATTTAGTCAACAGCTCGTATGCCGCCGTAAGCCCCGCAGGGCCCGCGCCGATGATAATCGCGATTTTTTCTCTCATAGCCGCCTCCATACCGTTCTATTATACTACTTATCTTATCAAAAGTCAATACTTGCATAAAAATATCCACCCGCAAAATTGCGGGTGGACGGTTTTCGTTAAAGCGCGCTATCTTCGTCTTCTTCCTCTAAGACGGGAGCTGCCGCGGGAGCGACGTTGTAACCGCCTACGTATTGAGGAGTGATATTCTTGTAAGCCTTTGTACCCGTACCTGCGGGAATGAGCTTACCGATGATAACGTTTTCTTTCAAGCCGACGAGGTAATCCCTGTTGGTGCGGATAGCCGCTCCGGTGAGAACTCTCAACGTTTCCTGGAAGGACGCTGCGGAAAGGAAGGAATCGGTTGCAAGCGCCGCTTTGGTGATACCAAGCAGGACGCGCTTTGCAAGCGCGGGTCTGCCGCCGTTTGCCATCGCCTTCGCGCTTTCGTCTTGGAAGGTAACCATATCCACGAGTTCGCCGGGCAACAGGTTGGTGTCGCCTGCGTTTTCTACGCGTACTTTCTTGAGCATTTGACGAACGATGATTTCAACGTGCTTGTCGTTGATTTCAACGCCCTGCGAACGGTAAACGGACTGTACCTGTTCAAGGATATAGTCCTGAACGCCCTTGACGCCCTGTACGTGGAGAATGTCCTGAGGATATACGCTACCCGCGTTCAAAAGCACGCCGGGGGTAACCTTTTCGCCGTTCTTGACCTTGATTTCCGCGTTGAAGGGCAGGGTGTATTCTTTCTTGACTTCGCCCGTTGCCTCGTCGCATACCTTGATATGCTTAGAGCCGTCGGAATCGTCAATGGAGATAACGCCTTCCACTTCGCAGATGGTTGCACAGCCTTTCGGCTTTCTAACTTCGAACAATTCCTCGACGCGGGGAAGACCTTGCGTGATATCCCCCGTCGCTGCGATACCGCCCGTGTGGAAGGTACGCATGGTAAGCTGAGTACCGGGTTCGCCGATGGACTGCGCCGCAATCGTACCGACTGCTTCGCCGACCTGTACGGGAAGGGTGGTAGCCATATTCTTACCGTAGCACTTCGCGCAAACGCCGAATCTGGACGAACAGCCGAAGATACTTCTAATGGAAACCTCGGTAAGACCTGCCGCAACGATTGCGTCCGCTTCCTTTTCATCGATAAAGCCGTTCATACTAACGAGAACTTCGCCCGTTGCGGGGTCGATAACGTCCTCGGCTGCAAATCTACCCAAAATTCTCGATTTCAAGCCCTCGATTTCCTTGCCTACGGTGTCGTAGATTGCCTTAACCGCCATACCTTGAGGCTTTCTGCCCGCGCAGCAATCCTCTTCGCGAACGATGATTTCGTGGGATACGTCTACCAAACGACGGGTCAAGTAGCCCGAGTCCGCCGTCTTTAACGCGGTATCCGTCAAGCCCTTACGGCCGCCGTGCGAGGAAATGAAGTATTCGAGAACGGAAAGACCGTTACGGAAACAAGATTTAACGGGAACCTCAATCTTTTTACCTTGAGGGTTAACCATTAGACCACGCATACCAGCAAGCTGTTTAATTTGGTCGATGGAACCACGAGCACCAGAGTCTGCCATCATCCAGATGGGGTTGAACTTGTCTTCTTCGCCTTGCTTCTTCAAAAGGCCTGCAACCTTAT
>JAZKXK010000002.1:0-4864 GCA_045611525.1 Candidatus Scatosoma sp.
ATTACGTAGCGCAATATCTCTTGAAAGAGCTTTGAAAATAAGAAAATCGACTGTGAAATCGGCAAAAGGCGGAGCGAGTATAAAAAACTTCGTTTTTTGCCGATTTTTTTGCGTTCAAACTATTGATAAATGAGAAAAAAAATGTTATAATTATTGAGTATGAACAGGAGGTAGTTCCTTTGAAAAACGGCGAAGATAAAAACAATAGTAAAAACGAGTCCGCGCTTGTAACCAAAGAAAGCCTTTGCGCTACGGTTGCGGTGTTTGCTTTTTTGGCGGCAATCATTCTTTGCAGTCGCTCGTTGGTGTTTGGAGAGCTTGGCTTAAGCGTTCACAGCTTTTTAACGGGGGTATTCGGTTATTTGGCATATCCCGTCGTTTTCGGCGCGCTGTATTTGTCCGTAACGGGACTTGTCGGGGTTAAACTCGTAAAAAACAGGCGCTTTGCTTGGTGCTTGGGGTTTGCTATTCTTTGCGCCTCGCTTATCGTACATACGGCGTTAACCTACTCTTGGGAAAGAGATGGATATTTGTCGAAATGCTTTACCACTGGAGAGCTTTTTCCTAACGCCACCGTAGGCGGTTGGCTCGGCGGATTGCTCGTATATCTCGTTTCCGCCGTTATGTCGAATTTGGGGGCAATCGTGCTGTTTTCCGTTTTAACGGCGTTTAGCGTATACCTTTGCGCGGTTTCTTATAAAAAATCCGCTGCCAAAATGACGCAGGAGCCTCAAATTTCGCAGGAACCCGTACAAGAAGCAGTTCCTCAAGCGACGGAAGAACAAGGGTATGCTTTGGAAGAGAGGACGGAACAGCCTGCTCCAAAGTCTGTGCAAAGCGTTTTCTCTATGCCCAGCGTAGAGCAACGCCCCGGCGTTCGCCTCAGCGAAGAAAGCGCGGTAAGCGAGGAGATTGCCTTTTCTCCTGAAAACAGCAGAACCTTTCTTTTCGGCAGTACGCCTGCGGAGAATTTTAAGCGCAATTTGATTTTCGACCCTAACGCACAGGTCAACAAGCGCCAAACGCAAACGCCTGCGCCCGAGCCTGTAATTCCTTCGTACACCGAAGCGTACCAAAGCGCCGTCAACGAAGAAAAGGAAGAGCAAAGACAGGTTAACGTTGTCAACGAATACGTAAACCCTTACGCTTTAGAGGAAGAACCTTTACAGCCGATTGAGGAAGAGGTCCTTGAATATCCTGCCCCTACTCCAGCGATAGAAGAACCCGTTCAGGTAAAGGAAGAACCCAAAGAAGACTATAGACGGCACGATTATATGGAGCTGTTTTCTCCGTCTAATCCCAACTTATTCGGCGGCGTGGACAACGTGAAAAGAGAGGAGCCTTCCCGCGATAGCTTTGGCAGAGGCACGGAGCTTTTTGAAACCGACCGCACCCGCGGTGAGGAACGCGGCAGGGACGGTTTACGCCTTTTCGACGAGGAAGAGGAGGAAGAAGAAAACGACCCTTACACCTTGCGTTCGACGTTTGATATACAAGATAGGGATAGTGGTTTTGAAGTGCGCGGAAGAGATTTTGAGAGCTTAGGTCGCAGCGAGCGCGCGCTTTCCGAGCCGGCGAAAGAAGAAAGCAAGCCTATCGAGCCGCCTAAGCCCGTTGAACCGCCCAAACCCCGCGTGATTAGACCGTATAAGCGTATGCCGCTTGACGATTTTGACTGTCGGGACGTAGAGCCTACGGCGGATGACGAGGAAGTAGAGGAAACCAAGCAAACGATTATCGCGACCTTGGAAGATTTCAAGGTAACGGGCGCGTCGATTGCCTCGGTTACCTTCGGCCCCACGGTTACGAGATATAACGTAACCCTGCCGAGGAGTATTTCTCCTAGAAAGGTCGTCGCGCTTGACCAGTCGATTGCAATCAGTTTGCACTCCAACGGCGTAAATATTTATCCCAACTACGAAGACGGCGTAGTCAGCATTGAAGTTCCCAACAAGGAAAGACAGTTCGTCAACCTCGGCTGTATGTTAACGGGGGACAGCTTCGTCAACGCAAAATCCTCTTCGCTTATGTTTACTATGGGTAAAAACGTAGCCAACGCGAAGATTTACGGGGACATTTCCAAGATGATACACCTGCTCGTGGCAGGGTCGTCCGGTTCGGGCAAGAGCGTGTTTTTAGGCGCGCTTATCGTGAGTATGATTCATAAATACTCGCCCGAAGAATTGCGTTTGATTTTGATTGACCCCAAAAAGACGGAATTCGTACTTTACAACAATCTCCCGCACTTAATGATTAACGAAATCATTACGGACGTAAACAAGACCGTGCAGAGCTTGAACTGGGCAATCGGGGAAATGAACCGCCGTTATGGCTTATTTGAGCAAATGAGCCGCGCGGGTACCTACGTGGTTAATTTGGACCAGTATAACGCTCAGCTTGAAAAAGCCAAGCGTTTGCCTAAAATCGTTAACATCATCGACGAGCTTGCCGATTTGATGCTTGCGGCAAAGAAGGAAATAGAAGACCGTATCCAAAACCTCACGCAGAAAGCGCGTGCGGCAGGTATCCACTTAATCGTGGCTACCCAGCGTCCTTCCACCGACGTTATTACGGGCGTTATCAAGAGCAATTTGCCTACCCGTATCGCGTTCTACGTGGCAACGGACGTGGATTCCCGCGTTATTCTCGACCAAACTGGCGCGCAAAAATTGCTTGGGAAAGGGGATTTTCTTTATACTATGCCCGGTATCAATACGCCCGTGCGCGTGCAAAGCGCGTTTATCTCGCCTGAGGATTCGCAAAAGGTCGTCAACTTCATCAAGGCGAACAACGAAGCGTATTATGACGAGGAAGCGACGGCTTATATCAACAATTCCCGTATGCCCGGCGACGATTCGCTATCGGATAAGACGGAAGTAGACCCTATGTATATCGAGGCGCTGCGATATGTTATTTTAAGCGGCAGCGCGTCCATTTCCATGATTCAAAGAAAATGCTCGGCAGGGTATAACCGCGCGGGTAAAATTATCGAATGGATGGAAGATATGGGCTATATTTCCGCATTTGACGGCGCAAAAGCCCGCAAGGTACTCATTACCAAAGAAGAATTTGAAAGCAAGTACGGACCTTTACAGTAATGACGAAAAATAGTGTTTTGAGCAATAAAATATTCGGCGTAATCTCCCTCGGATGCGATAAAAACCGAGTGGACAGCGAAAAGCTTTTGGGGCTTTTGAAAGAACGCGGCTGCGCCTTAACGGACGATTTGTCCAAGGCACAAATCGTTATCGTCAATACCTGCGCCTTTTTACAATCGGCGAGAGAAGAGGCGATTGAAACGGTTTTCGAGTGCGCGGAATATAAAAGCGGTTGCTTGGAAAAGCTGGTGGTTACGGGGTGTTTGCCGCAAAAATTTATCGACGAATTGTTTTTGCCCTTGCAAGAAGCGGATGTGTTTTTGGGTATCAACGATTACGAGAAAATTTTTGAAGCTTTGGAAAAATCCTATCAAGAAAACGCAAGGCAAAATTTTGTCGGTAAGGGGAAGGACGGGTATATCCGTCCTCGCGTATTGACGACGGACGAGCATTACGCCTACTTAAAAATTGCCGACGGGTGCTATAATCATTGTACCTACTGCCTTATCCCCAAAATCCGCGGAAAGTACCATTCCTATCCTATGGAAGAATTGCTTTTAGAGGCGGAGGAGCTTGGCGAAGTTGCGGAGCTGATTTTGGTGGCGCAGGATACCACCCGCTACGGCGAGGATTTGTACGGAAAAAATGCCTTTGTGGAGCTTTTGCAAAAGCTTTCCGCCCTTGAAAATATCCGTAAAATCAGGCTTTTGTATTGCTACCCCGACGTCATTACGGACGAGCTGATTGAAGAAATTGCGAAAAACGAAAAAATTATAAAATATATGGATATTCCTCTGCAGCATTCGCAAAATCGAGTGCTTAAGCTGATGAACAGAAAGGGCAGCCGAGAGGGGTATTTGCGGTTGTTTGAGAAACTCCGCAAGCGCATTCCAAATATTGCAATCCGTTCCACCTTTATTTCGGGTTTTCCCACGGAAACGGAAGAGGAATTCGAGGGAATGCTGGACTTTATTCGTGAGGCAAAGCTTATCAACTGCGGATTTTTCGCCTATTCCAAAGAACCCGATACGGGCGCATACCGTATGAAACCGCAGGTGCATCACGCTACTAAACAACGCAGGGTGCGCGCCCTTTACGAGGCGCAGGCTGAGATTTCTCAAAAACTGCTTTCCGAGTTTGTCGGGAAAGAGTTAGAGGTGCTTTGCGACGGTATCGATTATGAAAAGGGCTGCTTTGTCGGCAGGGCGTATTTCAGCGCTCCCGATATCGACGGGAAGGTATATTTCTACGCTGCGGAGGCTGCGCAGGGGGAAACCTACAAGGTTTTGATTGAAAAAGCGACTTCCTACGACCTGTACGGCTATGCGGAAAATTACGAGGGAGAGAGAACTTATGAATTTGCCTAATAAAATTACGCTTACGAGAATTTGTATGATACCCGTGTTCGTGTTGGTATTTTTCTTGGACGGAATATTGCCTTTTAACTTTGGGATAGCGGCAATTATCTTTGTGCTTGCGGCTTGCACGGACTTTATCGACGGTTATATTGCCCGTTCCCGCGGTTTGGTAACCAACCTTGGGAAATTCCTCGACCCGATTGCGGACAAGGTTTTAGTGGCAACGGCAATGATTTTACTGCTTACTATGAAAAACAGCTTGTTCAGCGCGTTTGGCGAGGCAAGCGAGGCTGTATATATCGCAACGGCGATTGCCATTTGCGTAATCTTGGCAAGAGAGCTTATTATCAGCGCGTTTCGCCAAATTGCGGCGGCGCGCGGGCTGGTGCTTGCGGCGGAAAAGCTTGG
>JAZKXK010000003.1:0-1773 GCA_045611525.1 Candidatus Scatosoma sp.
GAGGCGTAATCGCATACCATATTCACTCTCTCGCCCGCTTTCAGCGCGGACATGGGCGCGTCGTTTAAGTCAAAGCTTGCGCTAAAATGCAAGATACCCTTTTCCGCATAGATAACGGGGAAGTTCGCGTCGGGGGTAAACCCTTCGTCGGGCATTTGCGCTACCTTTTTATAATGCTCGATACATTTCCAGCCCGTTTCCTCGTTACAGCCGACAATGAGCTTGATTTTTCTTTCGGGAATAAAGCCCTCGTCCTTCAAAGCCTTCAAAGCGTACAAACAAACGACGGCGGGGGTCTTGTCGTCCATCGCGCCCCGTCCCCAAATTTTCATACCCTCTACGCCGCCGGCGGAAATATCGTCGTTGATGACGCCGCCAAAGGGGGGATACTTCCAACCGTTGCCTGCGGGTACGACGTCCAAATGTGCCAAAACCGCAAACTCCTTGCCTTCGCCGAATACCACCTCGCCGATATAGTTGTCGTAGTTATGAGTTTCAAAGCCCATTTCGCGCGCAAGGGAAAGGAAGTATTCTAAGCATTCCGCCGTTTCCTTGCCGAAGGGATACCCATCTTCCGCGGGTTTTAACGAGGAGTCGAAGGTAATAAGCTTCGCCGTCGAACGCACGATTTCGTCAAAATAGTTTTGCATAACGCTATCCATAGATATACCATTCCTGTATTGATACTTTTATTATACTCCTATTATACATAATTTTGCCTCTCAGGTAAAGAAAATCAAAGGGGTATGCGAAAAAAAATATTTTTTTATTCTTCCCCTTTGACATTTACGATAAAGTATGCTACAATAAATTTACCTCTATGAGGTAAAGGAGCGAAACAGTATGCACGAAGGACACCGCGGGCGCTTATATGAAAAACTCAAAAAGGACGCTTTGGAAGACCACGAGTGGTTAGAGGCGCTCCTTTTCAATGCGTTGCCGAGGAAAAACACCAACGAGCTGGCGCACGCGCTCATTCAGCGGTTCGGTTCTTCCTACGAGGTGGTAAACGCCTCGGTAGAGGAACTGCAAACGGTGCCGGGCGTAGGGCTTAGCATCGCGGCGTATCTTCGCAACGTCGGCAGACTCTTGCAAATACACCGACAAAAGCACGAGCTTACCTATCAGGGGAAATTCAATCCTAGGGATTTTTTGCCGTTCGTAAAGCAGGCGTATAAGAATACCATTTACGAGGTGCTGGAGCTGTATTTGTTAGACGGCGAGGGGCAAGTGATGAAGAAACGGGGCTTTTCCATTGAAAGCATTGCCCACGTTACGGTAGTCCCCGAAGAGCTGTCCGCGTTTTTGCTTGAAAAAGGCGCGTCGGGCGTGGTTATGGTACATAATCACCCGCACGGCGAGGCGGTTCCTTCCAGCGCGGACGATGAAATGACGAAAAACTGTCAAATCCTTTGCAGTATGCACAACCGCTTGCTTTGCGAACACGTGATTTGCGCGAGGGACGGGCTGTTTAGCTATTATTTAAGCGGAAGAATGCAGGAAATCAGCGAACACTATTCCGCGACGGAGCTTTTGAACGAGTAACCTGATAGAATGGGGGACGGCATGGAAAAAGAACCTAAAAAACGCAACGAAAGGTTCGTTAAGGCGTTAGAAAAATACGATTTTAAGGACGAGGCGCACCTGTTATATGCGGCGCGATGGGTCATTTACGTCATACTCATGTTTATGGAAGTGCTCGTGCTTTTACAGCATATCGAGCAGTTCATAGAAAACCGCGACTTATTGAATTTTCTCGCCTTTCTCATCGTG
>JAZKXK010000004.1:0-3725 GCA_045611525.1 Candidatus Scatosoma sp.
ATGCTGCTCTCTGGGTGCCTGGAACTGACCACGCGGGTATTGCTACACAGATTAAGGTTGAAGAAAACTTAAGAGTTAATGAAAACCTTACAAGATATGATTTAGGAAGAGAAAAGTTCTTAGAGCGCGTATGGGACTGGAAAGAACAGTACGGCAACCGTATTATGCTCCAACAGCGTAAAATGGGTACTTCCTGCGACTGGTCGCGCCAAGCGTTCACGATGGACGAAAAATGCTCTCGCGCGGTGCGCGAGGTCTTCGTAAACCTCTACGAAAAGGGCTTGATTTATCAAGGGGACAGAATTATCAACTGGTGTCCCTGCTGTAAGACGGCGCTTTCCGACGCGGAAGTAGAATACGCGGAAGAGGGCGGACATTTTTGGCATTTGCGCTATCCCGCGGCGGACGGCAGCGCGGACGTCGTAGTGGCTACCACCCGTCCCGAAACGATGCTCGGCGACACGGCGGTGGCAGTTCACCCCGACGATGAGCGTTATAAAGCGCTCGTGGGTAAAACGCTTAAACTGCCCTTGACGGATAGGGAAATTCCCGTTGTGGTGGACGAATACGTTGACCCTGCGTTCGGTACGGGCTGCGTTAAGATTACGCCCGCGCACGACCCCAACGACTTCGAGGTAGGCAAGCGCCACAGCCTTCCCGTTATCCGCGTTATGAACGACGACGGGTCTATGAACGAGCTTGCGGGCGCGTACTGCGGTTTGGATAGATACGAGGCGAGAAAGCAAATCGTTGCCGACTTGGAAAAGGGCGGGAATCTCGTCAAAGTCGAGGCACATACTCATAACGTAGGACATTGCTACCGTTGTCATTCGACGGTAGAGCCTATCGTTTCCAAGCAGTGGTTCGTACAAATGGAACCCCTTGCAAAACCCGCGATTCAAGCGGTTATGAAAAATAAAGTTAAATTCGTACCCGAGCGTTTCTCCAAGATTTATTATAACTGGATGGAAAACGTGCGCGACTGGTGTATTTCCCGTCAGCTTTGGTGGGGACACCGTATTCCCGTATGGTATTGTCAGGACTGCGGGGAAGTCATTTGTACGAAAGAAGACCCTACCGTTTGTCCTAAGTGCGGAAGTATGCATATACGTCAGGACGAGGACGTTTTGGATACGTGGTTCTCTTCCGCGCTGTGGCCGTTCTCCACGCTCGGTTTCCCCGAAGAAACGGAAGATTATAAGTATTTCTATCCCACCGACGTACTCGTTACGGGGTATGATATCATCTTCTTCTGGGTTGCAAGAATGATTTTCTCAGGGATAGAACACACGGGTAAAGTGCCTTTCCACGACGTACTCATTCACGGTATTATCCGCGACGAGCAGGGCAGAAAGATGAGCAAATCCCTCGGCAACGGTATCGACCCGTTAGAGGTTATTGAAAAGTACGGCGCGGACTCTCTCCGTCTTTCCTTGCTCACGGGCGTTGCGCCCGGCAACGATACCCGCTATTCGGACGCGAAGGTGGAATCGTGCAGAAACTTCATCAATAAGCTTTGGAACGCGGCGCGTTTCGTGCTGATGAACGCAGAGGGGAAGAAAATCCCCGATATCGCCGAGGTCAAGCTCGCGCCTGCGGATAAATGGATTGTTTCCAAGCTCCAAAACTGTATCCGCGAAGTTACGACCAATCTCAATAAATACGAGCTTGGCGTAGCAAGCGACCTTGTAACGGGCTTCGTTTGGGACGATTTCTGCGACTGGTATATCGAGCTTTCCAAGCCCGCATTATACGGCGAGGACGAGGGCAGAAAAGCGGACGCGCTTGCGGTTTTGTGTTTCGTTTTGGAAAACGCGCTCAAGCTTTTGCATCCCTTCATTCCTTTCGTTACGGAAGAAATTTACGCGAACCTGCCCGCGACGAAGGGGAGCATTATGGTCGCGCAATTCCCTAAATATAACGCAAAAATGGCGTATAAAAAAGAGGCGAAAGCCTTCGAGGGGATTATGGAAATCATCAAGGCTGTCCGCGCGATGAAAAAGGACGCCGACTGTCCCCCTTCCAAGAAGGTAGAATTGAATATCGTTACCGAAAGCAAGCGTTTGGTGCAGTTGAACAAGGATTGTATTATGAAGCTTTCTGGCGCAAGCGCGTTGAACTTCGTGGAGAATGCAAGCGAGCTTGGCAAGACGGTATCCTCGGTTACCGAGATTGCGCAAATTTACGTACCCTTGGGCGAGCTTGTCGATATCGAAAAGGAAAAGGCAAGACTTTCTGCGGAAATCGAGCGTATTGACAGCGAAATCGCGCGAGCAGAGGGAAAACTGAGCAATCCCAGCTTCGTAGGCAAAGCGCCTGCAAAGCTCGTAGAGGCGGAAAAGGAAAAACTCAAAAAGTACCAAGATATGAAAGCAAAGTGCGTAGCGCAGCTTGAAAGCTTATAAAAGAACGAAAAAACCCTGCGAAAAGACAAAATTCGCAGGGTTTTTGTATTTTTTTGGGAAATATTCAAAAAAAGTTTGCTCAAACGTTTGACAAAGGCATGGTTTGGTGGTAAAATACTACTGTTGTCGCTTTGGGCTTACTATGCCCTGTTGCCGAAAAAGGCTGGACAAGCGACCGTTCCATTCGATTTCTTTGAAATTGCGATAAGGGCAGTTTCGAGGGGATATATTCCAAAATTTTTACAAGGAGGTCAAATACATGCCTACAATTAACCAGCTCATCAAAAAGGGCAGAGAACGTATCACGTACAAATCCAAGAGTCCTATTTTGGATAACTGTCCTCAAAAGCGCGGCGTATGTTTGTCCGTTACCACGACTTCTCCTAAGAAGCCTAACTCCGCTATGCGTAAGATTGCACGTGTACGTCTTACGAACAAGCAGGAAGGTACGGTTTACATTCCCGGCGAAGGTCATAACCTTCAAGAGCACAGCTCCGTTCTCATTAGACGCGGACGTGTTAAGGACTTGCCCGGTGTACGTTATCACATCATCCGTGGCGCACTTGACACCGCAGGTGTTGCTAAGCGTAAGCAGTCCCGTTCGAAGTACGGTGCAAAGCGCCCTAAGTAATTAAGGGATAACGCAAAGTAACAAACAGAAAGCATTTGCTTTCAAGAGCAATCGAAAGCTCTTAAAAAACTTCGAAAGTCGGTTGCGTTTTAAGACTGAGAAACCAAAACGCAAAAGACCTACTTGCAATCGGAATATAGCTCGAAAAAGCCCCGAATAAAAGTAGGCAGTATGCGGCAAAACCGCAGAAGATTCGCACGCCGCTCGTTCGGCAGCGCGATAGCTGTACTGAAGGGTAAAGCCCTTATCAAAAAATATCAAAGGAGGATTATTATTATGCCTAGAAGAGGTAATGTACCTAAAAGAGACGTATTGCCCGATCCTATGTATAACAGCAAGGTTGTTTCCAAACTCATCAACCAGGTTATGCTTGACGGTAAGAAAGGCACTGCACAGGCAATCGTTTACGAAGCATTCGAAATTATGGGTGAAAAACTCGGTATGGATCCCATGGAAATTTTCAAGCAGGCAATGGAAAACATTATGCCTGTTGTAGAAGTTAAAGCTCGCCGTGTAGGTGGTGCTAACTATCAGGTTCCTATCGAAATCAGACCTGAAAGACGTCAAACTCTTGCTATCCGTTGGCTTGTTATCAACACGAGAAAGCGTAGCGAAAGAGAAATGGCAAAGAGACTTGCTGCGGAGCTCATGGATGCATATAGCAACACTGGTGGCACCGTAAAGAAGAA
>JAZKXK010000005.1:0-12926 GCA_045611525.1 Candidatus Scatosoma sp.
CGACGGTTCGTACGGCGAAAAAATGTACGCCGTGCAGGCGTTTGAAAAGGCGCTTGCAGCAGGCAACCGTCCCGACGTGGTGCTCGCTTGCGGACCTACTCCCATGCTCCGCGCACTCAAAACGCTTGTCGAAAGGGAAAACCTGCCTTGCTACGTGTCCTTGGAAGAGCGTATGGGCTGCGGTAT
This sequence comes from Candidatus Scatosoma sp., assembly GCA_045611525.1. GTDB lineage: Bacteria > Bacillota > Clostridia > Christensenellales > Borkfalkiaceae > Scatosoma. The sequence goes on from JAZKXK010000005.1 coordinate 187, forward strand.
CGGCGCTTGTCTTGTATGCGTTTGCGATTTGACGGACGGAAAGAAAGCGCGTGTATGTAAAGACGGTCCTGTGTTCAACGCAAACGAAGTGGTGCTTTAAGGGGGATAAAAAATGGCGAATTTATCAGTTAATCTTTGCGGTATCACCTTGAAAAACCCCGTCATTGCGGCGTCGGGTACTTTTGGCTTTGGCAGAGAGTTTCACGAATTATACGATATCGGTCAAATCGGCGGGATATCCACGAAGGGTATGACCTTAGACCCCCGTCTTGGCAATCCCGTGCCCCGTATCGCGGAATCGAGAGGGGTTATCCTCAACGCCGTAGGGCTTCAAAACCCCGGCGTGGAGCATTTCATTGAAAAAGACTTGGAGTGGCTGAAATCCACGGGGACTTGCGTGATTGCAAACGTTGCGGGCAAGACCTTGGAGGAATATGAAAAAATATGCGCGCGGTTGGACGGGCTGGTGGACATGATTGAGTTGAATATTTCCTGCCCCAACGTAAAGAGCGGTGGCATGGCGTTCGGGATTAAACCCGAAACGGTGGAAGAGGTAACCGCGCGCGCCAAATCGGGCGCGAAGCATACGCCGCTTATCGTCAAGCTTTCCCCCAACGTAGAAAGCATTGCAAACAACGCCCTCTCGGCGGAGCGCGGGGGCGCGGACTGCGTTTCCCTTATCAATACCTTAACGGGTATGGCAATCGATATCGAAAGGAGAAGACCGATTATCGCCAACAATACGGGCGGGGTATCGGGCGCGGGCGTCAAGCCCATCGCGGTTCGTATGACCTACGAGGCGGCGCAGGCGGTCAAAATTCCCGTTATCGGTATGGGGGGTATCACTTGCGCCGAGGACGCTATCGAATTTTTAATGGCGGGCGCGACTGCCGTGCAGGTAGGTACGGCAAACTTTACCGACCCTTATGCAATGCCGAAAATCATCAAAGGCTTAAACGACTGGTGCGACAAGCACGGCGTAGAAAATCTTTCTTCCCTCACGGGAACTTTACAACTCAACGGAAAATAAGGAGAAGTATTATGGCATACACTTACAAACAGGAATTTATCCGTTTTATGGTCGCAAACGGAGTATTGAAATTTGGTGAATTTACCTTGAAAAGCGGCAGAATCGCGCCTTACTTTATTAATACGGGCAACTATAAAACGGGCAAGCAGCTCGCTAAGCTCGGCGATTACTACGCCGCTTGTATCCACGATAATAACTTAGAGGCGGAAACGCTGGTAGGCCCTGCGTATAAGGGGATTCCCTTGTCCGTAGCAACGGCAGTGGCGATGTATCATAACTACGAAAAAGAGCTGAACTACTGCTTTGACCGCAAGGAAGTCAAAGACCACGGCGAGGGCGGTTTGTTCGTTGGCAAACAGCTCGTTGACGGCGAAAAGGTGATTATCATCGAGGACGTTATGACGTCGGGCAAGGCTTTGCGTGAAATTTTGCCTAAATTAGAGGCGGCGGCAAAGGTAGAGGTCGTGGGTATGATTATTTCCGTTGACAGACAGGAAAAAGCCTTAAACAGCGAGCTTTCGGCGGTCAGCGAGGCGAAAAAGGAATTCGGTATCGACGTATATTCCGTCGTTACTATGGACGATATCATTTCCGCAATCGAGGACGGCGTAGTGGACGGCAAGGAGCATTTGCCTGCCATGTACGCTTACCGCGCTACCTACGGCGCGAAGTGAGGCTTGGGCGTTTTTTTAGGCAAACGCGGTTTAGGCAGGACGGGTTTTTTAATCGTCCGTTCCGCCTTTTGAATGGAAACGGCGGGGGTATGTCCGCGTTCATCAAGCGCGTGGGTCGTGCCTAAGAACAAGCCTATGGCGCAAACGAATAACAAAGCAACAATAAAAAGATAATTTCGTTTCATACGTTTACTATGTGTAATTGGAACGGAAAAATACGAAAAGGTGTTATGATGAAAAATATTATTTTGACGGGGGACAGACCCTCGGGGAAATTGCATATTGGGCATTACGTAGGCTCTTTGAAACGCCGCGTGGAGCTTCAAAACAGCGGCAAGTTCGATAAAATCTATATTATGATTGCAGACGCGCAGGCGTTGACGGATAATTTCGACAATCCCGATAAAGTGCGCGCGAACATTACCGAGGTCGCGCTCGATTATATGGCTTGCGGTATCGACCCTACGAAATCCACGATTTTCGTGCAGTCGCATATCGCCGAGCTGACCGAGCTTACCTTCTATTACATGAACCTCGTAACGCTGGCGCGTTTGGAGCGTAATCCCACGGTCAAAGCCGAATTAAAGCAAAAGAATTTCGAACTGTCCATTCCCATGGGCTTTTTGACCTATCCCGTATCGCAGACGGCGGACATCACCGCGTTCAAGGCGAACACCGTACCCGTAGGCGAGGACCAGCTTCCTATGCTGGAACAGGCGCGCGAAATCGTGAGAAGCTTCAACGGCTTGTACGGGGAAACGCTGGTAGAGCCAAAGGCGGTATTGCCCGAAAATCAAGCCTGCTTGCGCTTGCCCGGCACGGACGGTATGGCGAAGATGAGCAAATCCTTGGGGAACTGTATCTACCTTTCGGACAGCGCGGACGAAATCAAACGCAAGGTTATGGGTATGTACACCGACCCCAACCATATCAAGGTTACCGACCCCGGCAACACCAAGGATAACCCGACCTTTATTTATTTAGAGGCGTTCTCCACGGACGAGCATTTCCAAAAATACCTGCCCGAATACGCGAACTTAGACGAACTCAAAGCGCATTACGAGCGCGGCGGTTTAGGGGATATGAAGGTCAAGAAATTCTTAAATAGTGTTATGCAGGAAATTTTAGAGCCTATCCGTCTTAGAAGAGAGGAACTTGCCAAGGACATTCCCGCCGTATGGGATATGCTGTATAAGGGCAGCGAAGAAGCGCGCGCAGTCGCGGCACAAACGCTCGCCGAAGTCAAGAAAGCGATGAAGATTGACTATTTTGCGAACAGATAAGGGTCAAGGGACATGGTCCCTTGCGGGTGTGGGCAGCGCCCACGAAAGCGGACCCACAAAAGCAAAACGCAGTTTTGCGCCCCCAACCGCAAAGCGGTTTATTAACAAAGAAAACCCCGACGAGAAAATTCTCGTCGGGGTGTTTTTTATACTCATAAATATTTCGAGGGAACATCATAGCCTAATTTTTTTAATGCCCAAGCATATTCTTTGTTTTCTAAACGCTGTTCTGATTCTGCATAATCTTTTCGATATTTTTGAATATTAAATTTTAAATCTTTAATAGAAGTTACGGCTATTGCGATAAAAGCAATAAAAGATACGGCAAACATTATAATTCCTAACATCAAGGATTCTTCCGAAATTATAAGTATTATAAGAGATATTAAAGCCATTAATCCACAAGGGAAAAATGCGATTAGCCAGCAATTCAATATATTATATCCCGACTCATCATAAGGTTCTAAAGCTAATTCGTGTCTATCTTTATCAATAAAGACTCCTTGGCAATAGGAACAAGTAACAATAGGGCTTCCTACTCGGTAATTATTATGTTCAAAATTTTGATAAGTGGTTTTACAATGAGGACATTTTTTTGTGGTGTATTGCATATTAATTCTCCTTTAATTAAAAAAAGTATCTTCTTCTTGTGCGTAATAATATCCGCTATTTCTTCCTTGTTTTTGATAAATAGGTAAACCGAAGTCAATTAAATACTGTACATTACGGGATACAGTTTTTCGGGTGCATTGTACGCCTATTGAATTTAATACATGTGTAATCTGCGTTAATTTAATCGGTTTTTGCTTTGATGAGCCTCTATACAGCAACTTTAAGATATATAGAATAATTGTTTTTTTTGCGATTTCTTTTGGCATAATTTATTCCTCTATATCTATTATACCATATAGAAATGGTCAAAACTTTCCCAAAGAGAAAAAAATATAATTGCGGTACTTTTTTAGTTATGCATAGTTTAACATTTTTAATATTATAAACTAACCAACAGTTAGAAGTCAAGCATTTTCTAACCGTTGGTTATATAATTTTTATTAAAGGTGGATTATGAGTGATATAATAAAGAAAAGGTTAATAGAAGAGTTAGCTAATACAAAATTATCTACAATTGAAATGGCAAAAAGGGTAGGGGTGTCGCCCGAAATGATTACACAGTATACTACCACGAAAAAATTGCCTAAGTTAGATACCTTTGCAAGAATGTGCAAAGAGTTGGATTTGTCTGCGGAATATATACTTGGTTTAGAAGAAATATAAAAACGAACCCCGAAGAGAAAATTCTCGTCGGGGTTATTGATTAATCATCGCTCAGCCCAAGTAAATAATCGGTGCTGACGGAAAACAGGGTTGCGATACTTGTAAGCATCTCCAAATCAGGCTGAGAGCGACCCTTTTCCCAATCGCATACAGCGCTGTTGGTAGTATGCAGGCTTTTGGCTAATTCTAATTGTGTTAAGCCGTGCTCTAAGCGCAATTCTTTAATTCTTGTACAAAAAATATGCATAGCCGTATTATGGAAAAAGCCGAGGAGCTTGTCCTCGGCTTTTATCAAGCAAAATTATTCGTTGATAAGGTCTTTATAAGATTTACCAAACTTCATAACGGGTTTCTTGCAAGCGGGAATTTCTACGGGAGCTTTCGTTTGAGGGTTGATACCCGTTTTAGCGGGAACTTCCTTCACTTCCAGCGTACCAAACCCAACGAGCTGTACCTTTTCGCCAGCCTTCAAAGCTTCGGTAACGGACGCGATGAATGCGTCGTAAGCCGCCGCTGCGTCTTTTTGCGTGAAACCTGCCTTGTCTGCAATTGCTTTAATCAATTCACTTTTGTTCATAAGAGTCATATCCCCTTTAAATTAGATTTCCAAAACTGTACAAGCTTTCGGTATCTTTATTATACCCCATTATAGAGGAGTTTGTCAAGGGGCAAACGAAAAAAAATCGCGAAAAACCGTTATAAATACAGGTTTTTCCGCGATTTTTGTAGATTTTTAGATTTCGTTGGAGTAAAACCCCAGCCCTAACACCTGCGAGACGTTGGACATAACCGCAAACGAGTCGGGGTCGATGCGTTTCATAATACGCTTTAAGGCGACCACTTGCCGTCTATGCACCACGCAAAGGAGCATATTTTTGGTAATCTTCGTGTACATACCCGTAGCGGGGATAGAAGTAACCCCGCGGCTAAGCTCGTGCATAAGCGCGTTTGCCATTTCTTCCGGCTTATCCGTGATAATTCTAAATTCTCTTGCCGAATGGAAGCCGTTGGTTACCGATTCGTTCGTTCTGCTTTCGATATACGCTTCAAAGGCAGCCATCATAATAGGGAGCAAAGTTTCCGCAGGCGTATCCCCTTGGAATACGAACAGGGAGCAAGCGATAATCACGCAGTTGACCATGAAAATCATATTCGCAATCGAGGAAGCCGCAATCTTCTTTTGAATAAGTACCGCGAGGATATCCGTACCCCCCGTGCTTCCGCCCGCCTTAAAGGCAAACGCGATTGCCGCGCCTACGCAAAGCCCCGCCGAAAGAGCCGCAAAAATCTTTTCCCCGTTGGTTGCAAACTCCACTAAGAAATCGGGGATAATTAGCTCTAAAATAATCAGCCAAAGGGACTGCAAGCCGACGTTTACCGCCGACAAAATAGAAAACCGCCTTTTCACGAAGAAGAAGGACAAAATCAAAAGAGGCAGGTTGACCCCAAGGATAATTGCGCTTTGCGGAACCCCGAAAGATTTGTCAAGCAAAATCGCGATACCGCTGATTCCCCCGATGGTGAAATCGTTGGGGGTGATAAGGGAGTGCGCCGCAAAGGATACCAAAAACGCCGATAGCATAGTATACAGCAACGCCCTCGTCCAAAGCAAAATTTGTCCTTTTGTGCTTGCTTCGTAGCTGTGGATATTTTCTTTGGTGATTTTAGGAGGAAGCGCGTTTTGCGCTTCCTCCGATTTTACTTCATTCTCTTCCATAATTTTATAAGCTTTCTACGACGACGGTGATTTTTGCCGATATTCCTTCCATAAAACGGATTTCCGCGGGGCAGGAGCCAAGCGCTTTTAAAGCGTCCATTTTGATTTTCTTCTTATCAATATCAAAGCCCATTTGCGCCAAAGCTTCCGCCACGTGCAAAGAAGTAACGCTGCCAAACACCTTGCCGTTTTCGCTTACCTTGATTTTGACGGTTACCGACTTGCCGTTAAGCGATTCCGCCAACGCTTTCGTCGCCTTGACCTCTTCCGCTTTGTGGAACGCCTGCGCCGCCTTTTGCTGTTCTGCTTCGTGTACGTTGCTTGCCGTAGCGGCTTTTGCCATACCTTTTTTAATAAGGAAGTTTTTGCCGTAGCCGTCCGAAACCTCTACCACGTCGCCTTTTTTACCCGTGCCTTTCACGTCTAAAAGTAAAATGACCTTCATCTGCATATTCTCCTTATATGGATTTTTTCTCTTCTGGCTATATTGTACAAGATTTTTTCTCAAATGTCAATAATCTTTGGCAAGTTTGCAAATACTGTTTTTACCTAAAAGGAGGATTTTATTATGATGAACGAAATGAACAAAGAAGTAAACACCGCTATCGGTTGCGGCGTAACCGACTGTAAGTACAACCGCGCAGGCAATTACTGCACGCTTAGAAAAATCCACGACGACAACAACTGCAGCTGCGACGCAGAAAGCTGCACCTGCTGCGACAGCTTTGGAAGAAAATAATCTTTCGCCTAACGCCGTCCTCGTTTAGGACGGCGTTCTTTTATAGCTAAAATTTATCGAATCAATAATTTTTTATCGATTGCGTAAAAATGCTTGCCTTTTTTGGATAAGAATAGTATAATAACGGTAACGGAGGTAGAGATATGGAAGTTACCGAAGAAAAGAAAAGCGTAAAAGAAAAATTTACGGGTTACTTAAAGGCTTTGCCGAAGCGTTGGTTTATTACGGCGTTTTCGGGTATGGCGCAGGGCTTGTTCGTTACCTTGATTGCGGGTACGATTTTGGCGCAGGTCGCAGGTTGGGTCAACAAAATCGGCGGGGGCAATTATATCGGGCAAACCCTTTTGTATATCGCAAATATTGCCAAAGCGCTCATGGGCGCGGGGATAGGCGTTGGGATTGCGCACGCGTTGGGGAAGAATAAGCTTTTGGTGTTCTCCTCGGCGGTGGCGGGTATGGTCGGCGCGTTTGCCGATAAGCTGATTGTCGGTGCGGGCGTACCTGTGGTAACGCTTACAGCGGGCTTGCCCGGAAATCCTATCGGCGCGTACGTGGTTACTATGTTCGTTATCGAAATCGTGGAATTGTACGCGGGAAAAACCAAGCTCGACATTATTTTAATTCCTTTGGGAACGATGCTGCTCGCTTTTGGCGGGGTATTCGTTGCCTTCCCGTTTATTTGGCTTATCAATCAGCTAGGCGTTTTGATTGCGATTGCAACGGATATTACTCCTTTTATTATGGGTATCGTAATCGCTGTGATTATGGGCGTGCTCTTGACCATGCCTACCTCGTCTGCGGCAATTTGGGTTGCTGTAGCCAGCCCTGTGCTTGCGCAAGGCTTTGGTGCGGAATACGAGGCAATGCTGCTTGCAGGCGGCGCTGCGACGGTTGGGTGCGCTTGCCATATGGTCGGCTTTGCTGTGGCGAGCTACCGTGAAAATAAGGTCGGGGGCTTGATTGCGCAGGGTATCGGTACGAGTATGCTGCAAATCCCGAATATCATGAAAAAGCCCGTTACTATGCTGCCTATGATGATTTCGAGCGCGATTTGCGGACCTTTATCCACCTGTCTTTTCAAGCTCAAATGCGGAGCGTCGGGCGGCGGTATGGGTACGAGCGGGCTTGTCGGCGTATTCGATTTATTTAACTATACCTCGGGTGCGTGGGGCTACGTAGGGATTATCCTATTGATGTTTGTCCTGCCCGCCGTCTTGAATTTCTTTATCAGCGAGTTTATGAGAAAGAAAGGCTGGATACAGGAAGGGGATTTAAAACTGGATTTATAATGAATGGGAAAACATATGATTAAAAATAAAAAGTTGCTGATTATTACAATTTTAGTAGGTGTTTTATTGTGCGCGGCGATAGACGTTCCCATTCTTTTGTTGGGTTTGATAAAAGTTGGCACGCTTGCATCTTCTGTATTTTTTATGGGAAACGCTGTCTTCGGTTTGGCAATATATACTTTAATATATCATTCGTTGAATAAGACGGAAATGCTTAAAAAGATTTATCGTTTTGTTGTATTAATCGGTGTACTTGTTTTCTTAATGGGAGCAATCTTGCTTTTCGTTAATTTATTAGGGTAATAGTAATACTATACATAAAAATCCATCATAGCGTTTCGGCTATGATGGATTTTTTATGTTTTTATACTTGTTCGCTTACAACTACCTGTCTTTGCGGTTCGCAGGTAAGGTGCATGCCTAAGGACTTGAAAGTGCGTTCGTCCACGTGTGCTAACATGACGGTGGAGTGGACTTCGCAGTTTTTCAGCTTGTCCAGCTGCGCCACGGCTTTTTTAGCTTTGGGGTCGTTGACCGCGCAAATGGAGAGTGCCATCAGCACTTCGTCTGTATGCAAACGAGGGTTGACCGCGCCCATGTGCTTGACCTTTAAGTATTGCAAGGGTTCGATAATGGTGGGGGAGATGAGCTGAACGCTATCGTCTATCCCGCCGAGTAATTTCAATGCGTTGAGAAGGCAAGCGGCGCTAGCGCCGAGCAATTCACCCGTTTTGCCCGTAACAATCCGTCCGTCGTTGAGCTCGATTGCGACAGCGGGCGCATTCGTTTGTTCCGCTTTTTCAAGGGCGGGGAAAACGGCTTTTCTATCCTCTACCGAGATGCCCGATTTGCTCATGAGCAGTTCAAGTTTAGCAACGACCTCTTTTGCCACTCTGCCTTTTTTCGCGTCGCATAAAGCGGCGTAGTAACGGCGCAGGATTTCGTTTTTGGATGCGGTTTTGCAAACCTCGTCGTCTACGATACAATTGCCTGCCATGTTTACGCCCATATCCGTAGGGGATTTATAAGGCGAATAACCCAAAATGCGTTCAAGCATAGCCGAAACAACAGGGAAAATTTCCACGTCGCGGTTGTAGTTGACCGCCAGCGTTCCGTAGGCGTCGAGATGATAGTGGTCTATCATATTGACGTCGTTCAAATCGGCAGTAGCCGCCTCATAGGCGACGTTAACGGGGTGGGACAGGGGAATATTCCAAACGGGGAAGGTTTCAAACTTCGCATAGCCCGCTTTTACACCGCGTAAATTTTCGTGGTACAGCTGAGAAAGGCAGGTTGCCATTTTCCCGCTGCCGGGGCCGGGCGCGGTTACGATAACCAGTCGGCGGGAGGTAGGTACGTACTCGTTTCGTCCGTACCCTTCCTCGCTTACGATTTTGGAAAGGTCGGAAGGATAGCCTTCGATGGCATAGTGCTTGTACACTCTTATCCCAAGGTTTTCCAGGCGCTTGATGAACCCGTCCACGGCGGGCTGAGGCTGATACATGGTCATGACCACGCTGCCTACGTATAAGCCCTTGGCCTTGAAAATATCGATAAGGCGTATCACGTCCGCGTCGTAGGTGATGCCCAAATCGCTACGGTATTTATTTTTCACGATATCGTTTGCGCTAATGACGACAAGAATTTCCGCAATCGATTTCAGCTTTAACAGCATTTTGATTTTGCTGTCCGGCTCAAATCCGGGCAGTACGCGGGAAGCGTGGTAATCGTCGAAGAGCTTTCCGCCGAATTCGAGGTACAGCTTGTCCCCGAACGCGTCGATACGTTCTTGGATTTTTTCCGATTGCAAGGACAGATATTTCTTATTGTCAAACCCGATTTTATTCATCGCATTCTCCTTCGTGAAAAACCTTATTACTATTATAATAAACCGCGAAAAAAAAGTCAAGTTCGTGAGCGTAGAAATATCCTACCAACGAAAAAAAAGTAAGCGGAAACGCTTACTTTTTATCAATAGCACTTGCTATGGGATAGAAGAGGGGAATGGTGATAAAGAGTATCCACCAAGGATGCCAAAGTCCCCATTGCATACCGATAAGTAAAAAGATAAAGGTTATAAATACGGGATAATTAAAGGGAGTCAGTTTCTTTGCGCTTATGCACGTTATCACGCTGTAATAGATAGGTATGGTAACGAAGATTGTCCAAGCCACGTGAAATCCGCTACCCAAAAATCCCCAAAGGAAAAAGATAATAGTGGCAAAAACGGGATAGGGAAGAGAGTAAAGCACTCTAACGAATTTTCTTCTATCTTTTTCAGGTTCGTATTCCTCGTCGTCCTCGTCCTTTTCGACGATTATCATTTCTTCCTCTTCTACGGGCGCGGGCGCGGGGGTATTGCCTACCAACTCGTCCAAAGAAACGCCGTACAGCTTGGATATGGTAATGAGATTATCGGTGTCGGGCATGGAATCCCCGCATTCCCATTTGGAAACGGCTTGACGGGATACGCCGAGCTTATCGGCGAGTTCCTCTTGGGACATGCCTGCCTTCTTTCTTAACTCGTAAAGGGTCGCCCCAAGTTTTACACTGTTGTTCATAAAAATTCTCCTTGCTTGTTTGTAAAAATTGTATCACAAACGAGCAGTTGCCACAACCGATTTTACCTTACATGCCCCGCAACTTTTGGTTGCATTAGTAAAAAAGAGGAACTATATTCTCTTTTTCAGCTCTTTTACGGCGTTATTCAAGAAAAATTCCGCGGTGGTGTTTTTACGGATGAGCGCCACCGCCTCTTCGGGGGTGCACCAGCGCGCCTCGGCAATTTCGTCTGCTTTAAGCTTGATGGGCATATCCTCAACCACGACGATAAAGTTTAACATTAAAACTTCCTTTTTCGCATGGTAGCGCGAGGACATATACTTGGCTTTTACCACGTTCAAGCCCAGCTCCTCTTTGATTTCGCGGGGTACGGTTTTCTCCGCGTTCTCGCCCTTTTTCACGTAGCCCGCAAACAGAATAAAATCGTCGTCCTCGACGTGCTTGGCAAGCAATATCTTATCCTGCGCGCGGTTGGTTACGACCATAGATACCGCCACGGGAAACTGCGGGAACATATACGCGCGGCATTTCTCGCAGTAGGGGATTAAGCCTTCGTTTTCGCAAAAGCGTAAGGTAAGCTTTTGTCCGCATTCTCTACAATACATAATTTTCCTCCTTATTTCGTTCGTTCTTTATTATAATACTCTTTTTTTTCAGGCTTGTCAATAGAAAAGAAAAAAATACTAAAAGATTTGCCGAAAACGGGAGTTTATGCTTGACAAGGAATGAAAAATAGGGTATACTGAATTGCAAGTTAGAGATGTGAAAAAGAGCGTTTTGGCTTGCGAGGGTCAAAAGGCTCGTTTTTTTTAACAAGAATTAGACGAAGGAGAAAGATAGATATGCTTACTTCTATTTGCGGTATCAACTGGGGCGACGAAGGCAAGGGGAGAATGGTTGACCTTCTCAGCGAGAAATTCGACGTAGTTTGCCGTTACCAAGGCGGGAACAATGCAGGCCACACCGTTATCAACGAGCGCGGTAAGTTCGTTTTGAACTTACTTCCTTCGGGGATTTTGCGCGAGGACGTCGTCAACGTAATGGGCCCCGGTATGGTTATCGATATCAAGCACCTTTGCGGGGAAATTGCTAAGCTTAGAGAGGGCGGTATCGTCATCAGCCCCGAAAACTTAAAAATTTCCGACAGAGCCGTCATCACTATGCCTTATAATGTGTTGCAGGACTGCTTGGAAGAAGACCGTTTGGCAGGCAAGAAATTTGGTTCTACCCGCCGCGGTATCGCGCCCGTGTACGCGGATAAATATTATAAGAAAGCTTTCCGTATGGGCGAGCTGTTGAATACGCAAAAGCTCTACGCCCGCGTTGCGGATATCGTAGAATGGAAAAACCTTTCCGTTGTCGGCGGTTATAAAGCCGAGGCGGTGAAGACGGAAGATATGATTGCGTACTTTGAAGAGTACGGCAAAGTGCTTGCTCCTTACGTATGCGACGTAGGCATGTATTTGACGAAAGCAAATGCAGAGGGAAAAAATATCATGTTCGAGGCGCAGCTTGGCGCAATGCGCGATATCGATTTCGGTATTCACCCCTATACCTCGTCCTCGTCCACGATTGCGGCATACGCGCCCATCGGCGCGGGCGTGCCTCAGCTCCAGCTCGATAACTCTATCGGTATTATGAAGGCGTACTCCACCTGCGTAGGGGAAGGCCCCTTCACGGCGGAATACTTCGGCGAAAAAGCGGAAAAGCTCCGCGCGCTCGGCGGGGAATACGGCGCGGCTACGGGCAGACCTAGAAGAGTAGGTCCCTTCGATATCGTGGCTTCCCGTTACGGTATCCGTTGCCAAGGCGCAACGGAAATCGCGCTCACCAAAATGGACGTGCTTTCGGGGTATGAAGAAATCGAGGTTTGCGTAGCGTACGAATTGAACGGCGAAATTATCCACGAATTCCCTTTCATCGACGTTTTGGACGACTGCAAGCCCGTGTTTAAGACGGTCAAGGGCTGGAACTGCGACATTTCCAAATGCCGTAAGAAAGAGGATTTGCCCAAAGAGGCGCTCGACTACGTATTGTACTTGGAAAAGGAATGCGGCTGCAAAATCAAATACGTTTCCGTCGGCGCGGAACGCGACGCGTATATCGAAATGTATTAATCGAAAAAGTGAAAGAGAGTGACGGACTGTATACAAGCCCCTCAGCTGTTTGTT
>JAZKXK010000006.1:0-2835 GCA_045611525.1 Candidatus Scatosoma sp.
GCAACGAGCCGAGCGTAATGAGCGCCGCGTTTTTAAGCATTGTGAAAAAGCTTTGCACATAGTTTACGCCAAGCGCAATCATCCAAAAGGACATCATCGCCGCAAATGCTAAGAAAATATAGCTGACAACAATGGATATACTCATCCAGAGCTCTTGCCATTTAGGAAGCGTGTTCGTCACGAGCGCTAAGTTTGCGGAATTAATAACCGTTTTGCTAATGAATAGCACGATGGTGAAAAACAACGCCGTTTGTAATGCATTTTTATAGTTAAGCTTTACGCCGCGCCAAAAATCGTTGGTGACGAAAATACCTTCCGTCCAAACCATGTTTCTAACGACGTACATACCGCCTGCAAGACCCACCGCCGCGATAAAGGAGGTGAGGATTACCCCAAAAAGCACAGCGCTGTCCGTTTGAAAGGTGAGTAGCTCAGGAAGCCCTTGAACGTCGGGGGTGGCGGGATAGCCTACCGTCAAGTTCGAGCCGAAGGGATATAAATCTATATCCGCGTAAAGCCCCCCGAAAAAGAGAATCATGAGCATGGGAAGGAAGAATACGAGAATTAAAAGATTACACTTAACGATCTTCCCAAAGTTCCCTTTAAAAATATCCCAAAAAAGCTGAAAGCGGTTTGTGGGAAGAGTGCTTCTTGCGTACTCTTCACTGCGTTCCTTGCCTTCAAGCATACGGGCGATAAAGCCTTTTTGTTGTTGCGCCATATTAAAACTCCAAAGTGTTACTTTTTGCATAAACGCGTGGAAGTCTATAAGACTTCGCATTTTATGCCATGTATTATTTTACTACAAATTTGTGATTATTTCAAGGGAATTTTGGATTTATTTTGAATAAAATTTGAAAGAAGTGAAAAAAAATCGTAAGTTTTGCGAAATTGCCTAGTTTTGCCCCGTTATTCTTTTGACTTTTGCGTGTTTGTGTGATAAAATAGAACTGTTAAATAGAGGAGCGAACGAACATGAGTACCTCCGTCCTTTTTCCGAAGTCGGGAAGCTTTGGGTGGCGGTTGGGAAAGGGTATCTTCGCCGAAGCGCAACCTCTTCCCCCTGCGCTGGGCATTCGGGTTAATACCCGTTTGACTGTCACCGTCGTGAAGCACTATTTATTCATTCCCTATCCCCTGCCTATCTTGGCGATATTGTAAGGTTTTTGGGAATTTTTTGCACTGACGGGGATTCCCGTCCTTTTTTATTTTTCTATTATTTCGTTATCATTTTTACATGGTCGAAAGCCCGTAAGCCCCCTTTGCTACTAGCTTTTTTGGCCGATTAGGAGTTTTTATGAAAAAGTTTAACGTTGGCGTTATCGGCGCTACCGGTATGGTAGGACAAAGATTTTTGACCTTGCTTGCTAACCACCCTTGGTTTAACGTGACCGCGCTTGCGGCGTCTTCACGCTCGGCAGGAAAAACGTACGAGGAAGTGGTTGGGGAAAAATGGGCATTTGAATCCCCTATCCCCGAAAAGTTTAAGGGAATGACCATTCTCGACGCGGAAAAGGATATCGATTCAATCGCTAATCTCGTTGATTTTGTGTTCTGCGCCGTGAATATGGAAAAATCGAAAATCCAGGCTTTGGAAGAAGTTTACGCAAAGCGTGAAATTCCCGTCGTGTCCAACAATTCCGCGCACCGCTTCACCCCCGACGTGCCTATGATTATTCCTGAAATTAACGCCGAACATTTAGAAGTGATCGACGCGCAAAGAAAAAGGCTTCATACCAAACGCGGATTTATCGCGGTGAAGTCCAACTGTTCGTTGCAGTCCTACGTGCCCCTTCTTCATCCCTTGAAAAAGTATGGGATAAAATGCGCAACCGTTTGCACCTATCAAGCAATTTCCGGCGCGGGCAAGACCTTTGAAACCATGCCCGAAATTCTCGATAATATCATTCCGTATATCGGCGGCGAAGAAGAAAAGAGCGAAAGAGAGCCCCTTAAAATTTGGGGCGAAGTCAAGAATGGCGAGATCGCTTTAACAAGTTCTCCCGTCATTACGGCGCAATGTTTGCGCGTGCCCGTTTCGGACGGACATACCGCAGCAGTGTTCGTAAGCTTTGAAAAGAAACCTTCGAAAGAAGAAATTCTCAAAGCGTGGTCGGAATTTAAGGGTGAGCCCCAAACGCTTGCGCTCCCCTCCGCGCCTGCACAGTTCTTGAAATACTTAGAAGAAGATAATCGTCCCCAAGCCAAACTCGACAGAATGGAAGGCAACGGCATGAGCGTTACGGTGGGCAGGCTCCGCAGCGACCTCATCTTTGATTACAAGTTCGTTGGGCTCTCGCACAACACCTTGCGCGGGGCTGCAGGCGGTGCGGTACTTCTTGCTGAGCTCTTGGCTGCTAAAGGATATTTCGATTAATTATTAATTCAAACACATACTTTTTAAAAAAGGAGAATACGTTATTCTATGAAAGGATTTTTTAAAGGTAGCGCAACGGCGCTCATCACCCCCTTTACGCAATCGGGCGTAAACTACGACGTTCTCGGCGAGCTTATCGAACACCAAATCGCAGGCGGTACGGACGCCATCATTTTCCTTGGTACGACGGGCGAGCCTTCCACGATGTCCTTTGCGGAGGAACACGTTTTAATGGACTACGCCGTAAAAAAGGTAAACGGTAGAGCAAAGGTTATTTTCGGTTGCGGTAGCAACAATACAGCCGACGCCATTATGACGGCGCAAAAGGCGGAATCCTACGGCGCGGACGGTTTGCTTGCCGTAACCCCCTACTATAATAAATGTACGCAAAACGGCTTGGTTGCTTATTACAAAGCAATTTGCGGAGCTGTTTCTATTCCCGTTATCGCATAAAGTCG
>JAZKXK010000007.1:0-18979 GCA_045611525.1 Candidatus Scatosoma sp.
AAGAAGCAATGAAAGCGTAACGCTTCAGCAAAATTTAAAACCCCTGCGTATCGCAGGGGTTTTACGTTTACCCAAGTTTTGTTCCGCATTGTCCGCAAAAACGGTCTAAGGGGTCTAACTTTGCTCCGCAAGCGGTGCAAAAGTTTTTATCCTTTTCCTCTTCTAATCCTTGTTTAACGGCAGATACAACGTTTTTAATGGCAGGTGCAAGGTCTTGGCTCGCCTCGTTGATTATCGGCGTTGATTCGTTCTTTATGTATCGTGCAATTTCACGCCTGAATGCTAAACTCGTAATCATACCGCCGAAACCGAGTAAAGGCAGTCCTATCATCGCACACCAAAAAAGGGAAGGGAACCCACCGCCGTTAAAGGCGGAGAAGAAACTGATAAAGCCGATAACGGTTAAAATACTTCCGCTTCCTAAAAGAATAAAGCCAATTATTTTAAGTTTTTTCTTGGTTTGTTCGTGTTGCATATTTTTCATAATTATACCTATTTCCATTTAATTAGTTTATTTACATTAATATGTAACAGTATTAAATAAACCTTCACCCTTAGTCAGGGTGGAGATTTATTGTTTGGTGGACGCGAGAGGGTTCTTCCCTTTAGCGGCACGCCCCCCCCCCCCGTTATCAACGTCGGGCTTTGCCTATGAGCATACTTGTTTCCTAATGCGTAAGGCAAAGTGTTTAGCTGTCGCTAAACAGCTCCCACCCTCGAGACCTCTCGAATTGCGTAAAATCGGCAAAAAAGAAAACCGCCTAACGACAGTTTTCTTTTTTGGTGGACGCGAGAGGGCTCGAACCTCCGACCTCTACCATGTCAAGGTAGCGCTCTAACCAACTGAGCTACGCCTCCAAACGATTGCTTTGTTATTATAGCAAATAAAACCAAGCTCGTCAATCGTTTTTACCTAAAAAATGAAAACTCCCGCCAAACGGCGGGAGTTAAAATTAGCTTTTTATCGAAAACATATGATAGAACGCTGTGAACACCAAGATATTGCTTAAATATACGATAGGCACAATCACATAGGCGAACAGCTGTGCGGGGTTGGAGATATCCGCTTTCAAATACACGGCAATCATGGTAATGACGATAACGCAAATCACGAAAAGGATAGCCGTTGTCAATACATACGAGGGGTGTTTCTTTCTTCTTGCGTTGGGTTTATATCCGCGCGCGTGCAGGATTGCGCAGGTGAGGAAGACGAAGAACCCAAGCCCGAACCCGATGGCGGGGTAATACGCAGGTACGCCCAAGTAATCCTTCGTAAAGAATACCACGATGCTTTCAAAGGCAACGATACAAAGCATAATCACCGCCGCTTTGAATAAGGTTAACCCTATATTGTAGGTTTTTGCAAGTTTAGCAGGTTCTTGCGCAACTGCCGTTTCGCGCTGCGGCATACGCATATTCCCTGCCGTATTCAAACGAATCCCGTCCGCCTGCGCCCGTTCGTGTAGGCTATGATAAGAGGAGTGATGTCCGTAAGGGGAATACCCGTAGCGTTCGTCGGCGTAGGGATTAGAAGGACGGGGATTATAGTCCCGAAGATGCTCGTTTAAGGAATTTTCACGCTGTAAAAGTCTGTTTTCGCGTTCTTGTAATTCCAGCATACGCGCTTGAATGCCCGAATTGTCTTCAAGGGCTTTTCTTTGCGCCTCTACCTTTTCCTTATAGGCAAGCTCTTTTTCTTCTTCCAGCTTTTTCTTTTCCGCCTCGAATTCCGCTTTCGCGGTTTCGAATTCTTTGGATTGCTTTTCAAATTCCGCTTTTTCCGCTTGCAGGGCGGTGCGTTCGCTTTCCATTTTTTCAAGGTCCTCGTGGAAAGCCTTGATTTGCGCGTTGTATGCGCCTAGCTTTTCCGCAAAATCGAACTGCTGTGCCGAAAGGGCGTTCTTTCTTGCGATGAACTCTAATTGCTGTTGATTATACAAGGCTTGGCGGGCGGAAAGCTCCTTTTGCTGTTGTTGAAGGGAGAGGGTATCGTCTTGGAGCTTTTTCATATTCTTATAAAGCTCCGTTTCCCGTGCTTGGATATCGTCCAACTGCCGCTGCGCTTCCTCGGTAGAAGCGGTTGCCTCGCTTTCCTTGTCGTGCAAAGTGCGTTGCTTTTCTTCCACCATATATTCTTGGCGGGTCAAATCGTACGCCTTTTTGTCCATTTGCTCGCGTTCGGCTTGCAAGGAAGCCTGCAAGGCGTTGAGTGTTTCCTTTTCTTCCTCTAAAGCAAGCTTTGCTTGCTCCAAAGCCTCGTTGTCCGCGCGAAGGGTGTCCCGTTCTACTTCTAAGGTTTGAAGCTTGTTTTCAAGCTCGGCACGCTCCGCCTCTAAGCCCTTGCGGAGTTCTTCAAGGGCGCTTCTTTCCTCGTTCAACGCTAGTTTTTCCGTTTCCCACGCTTCTTCCTTTTGCGCAACCTCTTGCTGATAGCTTTCCAATGCGGAGAGGGCGGAGGCGTCCTTTTGGGAAAGCTCGGCAAGCTCGTTTTCCTTGGCAAGGAGCAAGCCTTCCTTTTCCTCTAACTGCCGTCTAAGCGTTTCCGCTTCGGTTGCCTGCGCTTCCATGGAGCGCTTTTCCGTTTCCAGTTTCTCCTTTTGCGCCTCGATTTGCGCTTGCTGTGCGCGAAGCTCTAAGGTGCGGTTGTAATATTCCGTCGTTTTGCTGTCGTAATCTTCCTTTAAGAAACGAATGGTGTTTTCCTGCGTGGTAATCGCGCTGTTCAAGGAAGAAATCACCGTCTTTTTCTCGTCCAGCTCTTGTTGCATAGCCAAAAGCTCGGCTTTTGCGTTTTCCAAAGCCTCGCCGTCGCCTTGGTTTAAGGAAAGCTCCTCGTTCTTTGCGGTAAGAAGTGCGTTTTCTTCTTTCAAATCGGCAAAGGCGGTTTGTTGCGCCTCTAACAAGGCTTTGAGTTCGCGAATCTCCGCGCTTTTGCTTTCAAGCTCCGCTTTCGCGTCGCCGATTTCCCGTTCCTTTTCCAGCAAAATCAGTTCTTTTGCGTCGATTTCGCCTTGCTTTTCGCTTAAAGCACGCTGTTTTTCTTCCAGCTCCGCCGTTTGCGCCTCTACCTTTTCGCGAAGCTCGATTACGTCCGATTTTTGCGAGGAGAGAGAGGAGCTTTGCGCCGAGAGGAGAGAACGCTCTCTTTGAAGCTCGTTTTTAAGGGCGTTAAGGGCAACCTTCTCGTCTTCAAGCGCCTGCTCGCGCGCGGCAAGGGCGCGTTTTAATTCGGTAAGCTCTTGCTGTTTATCCGTGATAAACGAGAAATCGTAGTGCGCGTCGCCGTCCGAAATCAAGCTGTCGATAATCGTTCTCGAATATTCCCATTCCGAAAGGTTTTGTTCGGTAACCTGTCTGCCAAGGTCGGTAAGAGAGAAATACTTTCTTCTGCCGCCGTTGGAGTATTCGCCGTAGTACGAATCGACGTATTTCAAGCTTTCCAAACGCTTTAACGCGCTGTAAAGGGTAGGCTGTTTTAAGGTATACATACCGCCGCTTTTCTTTTCGATTTCGTTGATGATATCGTAGCCGTATTTATCCCCGTCGTACAAACTCCGCAAAATAATGGTGTTGATGTGTCCGCGAATCAAATCAGAGCTGATGCCAAAGCTTTGCTCCTCGCCGCCCGTAATTGCGTTTTCCATAACGTCGCTCATAAGCTTTCTCCTTCGTTTTGTTACGCATAGTAGTGCTATGCATGATATAATCATACCCGAAAAACCCTTATAAATCAAGGAGATTTTCAAGTTTTTACTTTACGTAAAGTATTATATCACATACAGGAGTAAATGTCAATATATTCAACGCAAAAAAATGAAAAAATGCATAATTTTGCCCTTTGAAACTTGACATTTTTTAGGATTTGCAATATAATAAAATTATGGAAATTTACGAACACAAAAAGCGGTTTACTATCAAATATTGCGACGTAGATTTTAAGGACGAACTCAAGACTTCCGTGGCGTTGGCGCTTATGGAAGAGGTCGCCTGCTCCAGCGCGGACGAGCTGGGCTTTGGCTACGCTTTCGTCAAGCCCCGCGGTTACGCGTTTATGGTAACCAACGTGCATATGCGCTTTTTCCGTCCCATACGCATTGGAGAAGAGGTAAGTGTAAAGACTTGGCCGACCCCGCCCACCCGCGTGATTTTCGGGCGGGAATATCAATTTGAAAGCCAAGAAGGGGAAGCGTTGCTAAACGCAACCTCGCGCTGGTGCTTAATCGATATGCAGTCGGGGCGTATTTTGACCTCGAAGGCGGTGGATAATCAGGATTACTCCACTTATAACACGAAAAAGCTTTTTGACGGGATAATTTGGAAATTGCCTGCCTTTCAGCCAAACGAGGGAGAGCTTCGTTTTACCATGACGGTTGCAAATTCCGAATACGACCATAATTTCCACGTCAATAACACCCGCTATGCGGATTATTGTTTTAACTGCTTTTCCGTGGCGGAATTAAAAGAGAAACGGCTGAAAGAATTTTCCGTTTCTTATATCAAACAATGCAAGGAAGGGGAAACCTTATATTTTTACAGAAAACCCGTGGAAAACGGCGGGTGGCTTGCGCACGGTTTTAACGAATCGGGAGAGCTTGTCGTGCAGTCGCATATCGTCTTTGAGGAATAAAAAATGAGAAAAAACGGCGTAAATCGAGAGCTTCGCGAAATTTCCGGGGGCGTATGTGCGCCTGCGGGGTTTAGCGCGAACGGGATTGCCTGCGGGATAAAGGAAAGCGGGGAAGACCTTGCTTTAATCGTAGCGGACAGGCGTTGTCCTACGGCTTGCGTTTTTTCCGTTGACAGCGCGCAAAGCGGTACGGCAACCGTATCCAAAAAACACTTAAAATACGGCGTTGCGCGGGCGGTTATTGCCAACAGCGGTGCGGCGAACCTTTTCCTTGCAAACGGGGAACGGCTTGCCGAAACGGTATGCAGAACGCTTGCGAAGCACTCGAATTTAGACGCCAACGAAGCGGTGATTGCTTCCACGGGGAAGGTGGACGGCACGCTTTCTCTCGCCCCCTTTGAACGGGGGATTCCCGCGCTGTATAAAGGGTTAACGGCAGACGAAGCGGGAAGCTTAAGGGCGGCGCGCGCGATTATGACGACGGATAGGTCGCCTAAACAGGTTTCTTACGAGTTCGATTTAGGGGATTTTCCCTGCAAAATCGGCGGGGTTTTTAAAGGGAGCGCGAGGGTTTGCCCGAATATGGCAACGACGTTTGCTTTTTTGACGACGGATATTTCCATCTCTGCGCAAATGCTGCAAAAAGCCCTTTCGACAGCCGTCAAAGACACCTTTAATTTGCTTTGGCTGGACGGCGTTTCCTCGCCCAACGATACCGTGTGCATTATGGCAAACGGCAGGGCGGGGAATTACAAAATTTCTTATGCGGACAGCGAATACGATAAATTCGTTTACGCCCTTCGCGAGGTTTTATCTCAAATTTGCAAAAAAATCCTGCAAGATAGCGGGGATATACTTTTTTACGGTAAGGTTACGGGCGCAAAGTCTAAACAGGCGGCGCGGGAAATCGCGAAAAAGCTCGTAGGCTCGCACGCGGTCAAGGAAAGACTGCAACGAGGCGTTTTGGACGGAGAAAGCGTATTATACACGGCGGCGAGCGTTGTCAAGGATTTGGACGGCGCGAAATGCCGCGTTTGGGCGGAAAGCAACGGGAAAAAGCTTATCGTCTTTGACGAAGGCAGAGCGTTGAAGGTAAAAAGCGAGCATTTCGTTCGGCTTTTAGAGGCGGAAGAGGTAATCGTCGGTATTCATCTTGGCGAGGGAAACTATACGGCGCAGGCGTTCGGGGTTATGGAAAGATAAAAAAAATTCTTTTCCTATGGAAAAAAGGGCGTCGAAAAGTTGACAAACGCATTTTACGGTGCTATAATAGATAGAAATAAGCAGGTACGACGGCTATGCATATGAAAGAAACGGTAAAACTGCATACGGCAACGGCAGCCCCCGAGGCAAGCACGCTCGGCGGTGCGGTTGCGTTTTCCGTTTTTCAAAATTATATTTTTACTGAAAGGGACTGATTTTCAAAATCAGTCTTATTTTTTATTAAAACGGCAATAAATCAAGTGGAGAACGTTCACATGGAAAAGAAAAAAGTTTATTTAACCTTGCAAAACGGCAAAGTATTCCAAGGCTATCGCTTTGGGGCAGAGGGCGACGCGGTAGGCGAGCTTGTCTTTGCGACGGGTATGGTCGGCTACGTAGAAACGCTCACCGACCCTGCCAACTACGGTCAAATCGTGGTGCAGACCTTTCCTTTAATCGGGAATTACGGCGTAGCGCCTGCGGACGCGGAAAGCGACAAGGCTTGGGTCTCCGCATACATCGTCCGCGAGATTTGCGACAAGCCCTCTAACTTCCGTATGGAAGAAAGCTTGGAAGAATATACGAAGGCGCAGGGCGTTATCGGCGTTTACGGCGTGGATACGAGAGAGCTGACGAAAATCCTTAGAGAAGAGGGTACGATGAACGCTCGTATCAGTGCAAGACCTTTGAAAGAAAAGGATTTTGCGGGGCTTTCCGCCTATAAAATCGAAAACGCAGTAAACGCGGTTTCGTCTAAGGAGAAAGGCTATTTCGAGGCGGAAAACGCAAAATATACCGTTGCGCTTTGGAATTTGGGCGCAAAAAACAGTACGGTTAAGGAATTGAACGAGCAAGGCTGTAACGTTATCCGTATGCCTGCGGATACGACGGCGGAAGAATTGCTTGCGCTCGGCGTTGACGGCGTGGTCATCTCCGACGGGCCGGGCAATCCCAACGAGGAAACGGCGCTTATCGGCGAAGTCAAAAAACTGCTTGGTAAACTCCCCGTTATGGGCTTGGGCTTAGGGCATCAGCTCGTTGCGCTTGCCCTTGGCGCTAAGGTTAAAAAACATAAATACGGACATAGAGGGGGCAATCAGCCCGTAAAGAGCAAAGCGGACGGCAGAGTGTATATCTCCTCGCAAAACCACGGCTACGATGTCGTAGCAAGCAGCGTAAGCGCGGGCGAGGTATTCTTCACCAACGTCAACGACGGCTCCTGCGAGGGGGTAGATTATCCCGACTATAAAGCTTTCACGGTGCAATTTGCGCCCCACGCTTGCAGTATCGGGAATGAAGAGAACCCGCTTTACAACAAATTCTTTGCTTTAATGGAAAAGGAGAACGAAAATGCCTAAGAGAAGTGATATTAAGAAAGTTTTGGTAATCGGCTCCGGCCCTATCGTTATCGGTCAAGCCGCCGAATTCGACTACGCGGGCGCGCAGGCTTGCCGCGTGATGAAGAGCGAAGGGGTGAACGTCGTTTTGTGTAACTCCAACCCCGCAACCATTATGACGGATAAAGCGCTTGCGGACGAAATTTATCTCGAACCCTTGACGGAAGAAAGCTTAAAGCGTATTATTTTAAAAGAAAAGCCGGACAGCTTGCTTGCTTCGCTTGGCGGGCAGACGGGGCTTACTATGGGCTGTAAGCTTGCCAAATCGGGCTTTTTGGACGAACACGGCGTTAAGCTTATCGGCACGAAACTCGACGCAATCGACCGTTCGGAAGATAGAGAGCTTTTCAAAGCGACGATGGAAAAAATCAATCAGCCCTGCGTTCCCTCGGATATTGCCTATACGGTAGAGGAATGCGTGGAAATAGCCAACAAGCTCGGCTATCCCGTTATCATTCGCCCTGCGTATACGCTTGGCGGCGCGGGCGGCGGCGTTGCGTACAACGAGGACGAGCTTCGCCTCATCTCCCACAACGGCTTGATGCTTTCGCCTATCACGCAGGTGCTTATCGAAAAGTATATTGCGGGCTGGAAGGAAATCGAGTTCGAGGTTATCCGCGACTGTAAGGGCAACTGCCTGACCGTATGCTCTATGGAAAACGTAGACCCCGTCGGTATTCATACGGCCGACTCTATCGTCGTAGCGCCTGCGGTAACCCTTTCCACAAAAGAATACAATATGCTCCGCGAGGCGGCGCTTGCCATTATTACCGAGCTTGGCATCGAGGGAGGCTGTAACGTACAGTTTGCGCTCAATCCCGACTCCTTTGAATATTCGGTTATCGAGGTAAACCCCCGTGTCAGCCGTTCTTCGGCGCTTGCGTCCAAGGCGACGGGTTTCCCGATTGCAAAGGTTACTTCCAAAATCGCTTTGGGGTATACCTTGGACGAAATCGTCAACGACGTTACGGGCAATACCTACGCTTGCTTCGAGCCTACGATTGACTACTTGGTCGTTAAAATGCCCAAGTGGCCCTTCGATAAATTCCTGTATGCAAAGAGAGAACTTGGCACGAGAATGAAGGCGACGGGGGAAGTTATGTCCATCGGCACTTCTTTCGAGTCGGCGATTATGAAAGCGGTGCGCGGCGCGGAAATTTCCACCAGCACTATGAACTATAAGAAGTTTATCCACACCACGAAAGAGGAGCTGCTTGCCAAGCTCCCCGAAAAGACGGACGAGCGTATCTTCGTCGTTTACGCTGCTTTGAAAAAGGGCGTAAGCGTGGACGAGGTATTCAATATTACCAAAATCGACAGATGGTTCTTGAATAAGTCCAAGAATTTGATTGCCTACGAGGAAACGCTTGCAAGCGAAAAGCTGACGAGAGCGCTTTACGAAGAAGGCAAACGCCTTGGCTATTTGGACAAGGATATCGAGGCAATCAGCGGTCAAAAAGTTCCCTATAGAAAGAAAGCCGCCTATAAAATGGTAGACACCTGCGCGGCGGAATTCCCTGCAAAGACTCCCTATTTCTATTCGACCTTCGACCCGTTTGAACACGACGAGGCAAAACCCTTCGTGGCAAAGAGCGAGAAAAAGCGTATCGTGGTTATCGGTTCGGGTCCTATCCGTATCGGGCAGGGTATCGAGTTCGACTATTCGTCCGTGCATTGCGTTTGGACGCTTAAACAGCTCGGCTACGAAGTTGCGATTATCAACAACAACCCCGAAACGGTTTCCACCGATTTCGACACGGCGGACAGACTGTATTTCGAGCCGTTGACGCCCGAAGACGTACAGCACGTTTTGGATATCGAAAAGCCTTACGGCGTTATCATTACCTTCGGCGGGCAAACGGCGATTCACCTTTGCTCCTACTTTGCGACCCACGGTATCCGCATTTTGGGTACGCCGGCGGACAGCGTAGACGCGGCGGAGGATAGAGAACGCTTTGAAGCGCTCCTTGAAAAGTATTCCATTCCCCGTCCCAAGGCGCTTACGGTTATGACCAAGGAAGAAGCGCTTGCGGCGGCGGAAAAGCTGGGATATCCCGTACTTCTCCGTCCTTCCTACGTTATCGGCGGGCAAAATATGACGATAGCCTTTACGGAAGAGGATGTTTGCCGTTATATGGACGTCATTTTGGCGCAGGGGATTGAAAACCCCGTGCTTTGCGACCAGTATCTTATGGGTACGGAATTAGAAGTAGACGCGATTTCCGATGGGAAGGACGTACTTATCCCGGGGATTATGCAGCATATCGAACGCACGGGTATTCATTCTGGCGACTCGATTGCCGTATACCCGCCTTATAACTTGGAAGATAGTATGCTGGAGCGCATTATTGAGGTTTCCACCCAGCTTGCGCTTGAGCTTAAGACCAAAGGTCTTATCAATATTCAATATCTCATTTACCGCGGACAGCTTTACGTTATCGAAGTGAACCCCCGTGCGTCCCGTACCGTACCTTATATTTCCAAGGTAACGGGCGTGCCTATGGTAGAGCTTGCTACGAGAATTATCGTAGGGGAAAAGCTGAAAAACCTCGGCTACGGCACGGGCTTGTATCCTTCCTCGCCTTATGTGGCGGTAAAAGTACCCGTATTCAGCTTTGAAAAGCTCAATGACGTCAACTCTCAGCTCGGTCCTCAAATGAAATCGACGGGCGAAGTACTCGGTATCGGTAAAACGATTGAAGAGGCGATGTTTAAAGGGCTTGTATCGGCAGGCTTTAAAATGTGCCACCCCTCGGAAAGACGTCCCGTCGGCGTGTATATGACGGTGAACGACCAAGACAAGCTTGACGTATTGACCATCGCGAAGAAATTCGGGGATTTGGGCTGTAAAATGTACGCCACCAAGGGTACGGCAAAGGTCATTGAGGATTTGGGTTTTGATTGCACGGTAGTGGAAAGACTTTCCGCAACCGATACCGTTATCAAGCTTATGGACGAGGGGAAAATCGACTATATCGTCTATACGGGTAAAACGGACTTGGAATCTATCAACGACTTCATTCGCTTGCATCACCACGCGATTTTGCTGGGTATCACCGTGCTTACCGCGCTGGATACGGCAAACGCGCTCGCGGATATCATCGCAAGTAAATTTACCGAGGATAACACCGAGCTTGTCGATATCAACGCGCTTAGAACGGAAAAACTCAAGCTCAATTTCACAAAAATGCAGTCCTGCGGTAACGACTATATCGTGTTCGACAACCGCGACGGTAAGATTACCTGCCCCGAATCGATTGCAGTCAACTACGTTTTGCCGCACTACGGTATCGGCGGGGACGGGATTGCGCTGATTGAACAATCCCAAGTAGCGGACGCAAAGGTACGCGTATTCAACCGCGACGGCAAGGAAGCGCCTATGGGCGGCAACGCGGTGCGCTGTATCGGCAAATATCTCTACGAAAAGGGCATTGTTCGCAAAAACGAGATGAAAATCGAAATGGCGAAACACGTCTTGGACGTTAAAGTGTACTCGTTTAGCGGTAAAGTCAACAGCGCTGCGGTAAACTTGGGCAAGGTGGAGCTTGCGGGCGAGAAAATCCCTTGCGTTTGGAAGGAAGAGCAAGTCGTAGGGAAAAAGGTGAATATCGGCGGCGCGGATTATAACGTTACGCTCGTCAACGTCGGGAATCCCCATTGCGTTGTCTTCACGGACAAGGTAGACGCCGTTAACGTAAAAGCCGTCGGTCCTGAATTTGAAAACAGCGACTATTTCCCTGAGGGAATCAATACGGAATTTATCCGTGTCGTCAATAAAGTAACGATTAAGATGCGCGTTTGGGAACGCGGCAGCGGGGAAACGTGGGCTTGCGGTTCGGGCGCGTGCGCGGCAGTCGTGGCTGCGGTGCTTGCGGGCTATTGCGAAAAGGAAACGAGCGTTACGGTCAAGCTCCGCGGCGGGGATTTGACGGTAAATTACCACGCGGACGATACGGTAGAGCTTTCGGGCAGCGTTAAGACGGTGTACGAGGGTACTTTGGAGATTTAAATGGATGTTTTTTACGAGGAAAGTTCGATAGCGCAAAACGCGACGAAGGGCGCAAGGCGGTATAGAATTTTGCATATTCTTTCTATCGCTTTCGTAATTTTGGGTTTTTTCTCACTTTTATTAACACTCGGGATGCCTGCGCAAGGAAATGTATGGGTAACCCCCGTTTTGATGGCGGTTTGGTTTTTTTTGGCGGCGTTTTTCCTTTCTCGCTTAAAATTGCGTTTTAACGTCAGCTACGATTATTCGTTTGTTTCGGGTGAACTTAGGATTTCCAAAGTTATCAACGTCAACAAAAGAAAGCTCGTGGCAAAAATCGACGCAGGAGATATGATTCAAATCGGGGATTTAGAAAATTCCTCGTTTGATAGATTAAAAAGCGATCCTACAACGAAAATGGTGCTGTGTACCTCTAACGATGAGGCGGCAAACGGCAAGTTCTTTATGTATATCCTTGCCAACCACGACGGGAAAAAGCTGTTCGTTTTGGAATGTAAAGAAATGCTTTTGGTTAATATCTTGAAATTCGTTAAACGCAGTGTTTTGGAAAGCGATTATATTTCTCAAGAGAAAAAGCGGGCGAGGGTATGATTTACTTAGACAATGCGGCGACGACCCAGCCTTCGGCAACGGCGTTTGACCGCGCGAAAGAGTACGCAATCGAAAAATTTTATAATCCTTCGGCGTTATATAACGAGGGGTACGCATTGCAGGGCGAGCTGAAAAAGGCGCGCTCCGCTTTGCTTTGTAAGGTAGCGGACGAAACGGCGTTTGAATTTATCTTTACTTCCTGCGGTACGGAAGCGGATAATCAGGCGATTTTCTCCTTTGCAAGGCGGGGCAACGCCGTAACGACGGCAGGGGAGCATTCCGCGGTTGCGGCGGCTTTTCAAGAGTTGAAAACGCGCGGCGTTGCAGAACCTCATTTTGCTCCTTTGGATAAGGACGGCAAAGTGAATATTGAAAAGCTCCTTGCGCTTGTAGACGAAAAAACGAGCTTCGTTTCCGTTATGCACGTAAACAACGAAATCGGGGCGATTAACGATATCAATAAAATCGCCAAGCTCGTAAAGGCGAAAAACCCGCGCGTTATTTTCCATAGCGATGGGGTACAAGCATACGGTAAAATTCCGTTTCGGCTTGCCAAAGAGGTGGATTTATACTCGGTAAGCGCGCATAAAATCGGCGGTATGAAAGGGGTAGGCGGGCTTATCAAACGCAAATCCTTACTTTTGCCCCCGTATCTTATCGGCGGCGGTCAGGAATCGGGCAGAAGAAGCGGTACGGAAAACGTATTCGGTATCAAGCATTTCGAGTACGCTGCGGAAGAGAAATTCTCTTCCCTGAAAGCGGACTGCGAACGGTTGACCGCTTACCGCGAAACCCTTTGGGGGCTTTTGGATAAAGAAGTATATACCCGCTTATCTTCCGCGGACGGTACGCCATATATTTTAAGCGTTTCGGGGAAAGGCTTACGCGGGGAAGTATTGCTCCATATGGCAAACGATAAAGGGCTTATCGTTGGAACAGGCTCGGCTTGTTCCTCCAACGCAAAAAACCGTTACAGCAAGGTGATTTTGGCTTGCGGGTACGATGAAAAGACGGCGGACGGGGTATTGAGATTGAGTTTTTCTCCTCAAACAACGCAAGAAGAGATTGTAAGGGCGGCGGAAATTTTAAACGAGGTAGGACAAGAGTTAACCCGCCGTATGAAATAAAGGGAAAATAAAATGAAAAAAGTTATCATCATTCGATATGGAGAAATATACCTAAAGGGCAAAAACAGGGGCTTTTTCGAGCGTGCGTTTGAAACGAATTTGCGCCGCGCTTTAAACGGCTTCGAGGCGGAGCTTACCAAGCAAAGCGGGCGATATCTCGTCGAGGGCTTTGCGGAAGAATACGCCGAAGAAATGATAGAAAAGCTGAAAAAGGTATTCGGATTGCATACGCTTAGCTTAGCGTACGAAACCTCGGCGGATATGCAGGATATCTTTGAGGTCGCTAAGCTGATATGTAAAAACGAGGGGACATTTAAGGTTGAATCCCATCGCGGGGATAAAAAATATCCCTTGACTTCGGTTGAAATCAGCAAAAAACTGGGCGGTATGCTGTTGGAGTACGCCAAAGGCAAGCTGTCCGTAGACGTGCATACCCCCTCCTTTACCGTTTGCGTGGATATCCGCGAGGGCAACCGCGCGCTCGTCTTCGGGGAATTTATCGAGGGGGCAAACGGTATGCCCGTAGGCACGGCAGGGAAGGGTTTGCTATTGCTTTCGGGCGGAATTGACAGCCCCGTAGCGGGACATATGATGGCAAAACGGGGTATGACCGTCGATTGCTTGCATTTCCATAGCTATCCGTATACGAATATGCAGGCGAAGGAAAAGGTGGTGGAGCTTGCTAAGATTTTAAGCGAATATACCTGTGGCACAAGGCTGTATACCGTAAAAGTAACGCATATTCAAGAGGCGATACACGAAAAATGCAAACCGCAATTTATGATTACGCTTTTGCGCCGTTTTATGTATCGAATCGCCGAACGCCACGCGCTCCGCATCAAGGCGCTGTGTTTGATTACGGGGGAAAGCTTGGGACAGGTAGCCAGCCAAACGATAGAGGGTATGACTTCGTCTAACTCCGTTGTGGAGAAATTACCCGTGCTTCGTCCTTTGGTCGGGTTTGATAAAAACGAAATCATTGAACGCTCGCTGAAGATGGGCGCGTATGAAACCTCGATATTGCCGTTCGAGGATTGCTGTACGGTATTTTTGCCCGATTTTCCCGCTATACGCCCTAAGCTCGACGAGATTTTGAGAGAAGAGGCAAAGCTTGATATAGAGGGCTTGATTGCCGAGGCGTTTGAATCCATTGAAAAAATAGAAATATAACGAAAGAACGCGTTGCCCGCAGACAACGCGTTCTTTTAATATTCCCACCATTCTTTGTCCATCATTTCCCGTTCGCTTTTGGAAAGCCCCGCTTTCGTGTTCACGCTGGGAAGCGCTACGGGCGTACCCGCCCTGCCTTGATAATAGGGGGTTACAGTATAGGAGTAAATCTTATCCTTTTCGACGCTCCTATCTATGAACGAGGGAAGATATTCGCCCTCGTAAAGAGTAGTATGCGTCGCATAATCGCTCCTTTCGATTTTATAGGTGTAAAAGCTTGGCGAGGTTTTATCCAGTTCGATAACGACCCCGTCGTCCGTTAAGCGCAAAACAGGGGGTAAAATGCGGGGATTGCTAAAAAAATCCGCTTTTTTCGTGGGAATTTGCGTGCGTTTGAACAGCTCTTCAAAACGATACTCCATAGGAGAAATATCGTCCGCAAGCATTAAGGTATGTGTGTCATAATAGCTTTTTTTATCCAGAGAAACGCGTTCAACGCTTTGCGGAACGGCAAAATTTTCAGGATTTCCGTACTCCTTTTGTAACAGCTCGTTTAAGCTAAGCAAAAGGTTGCAAGGCAAGCCCCCGCCCGTGTGTTCAATCATCGAATTGTCGGCGTTCCCAAGCCATACGCTTACGCAGTCCCGCGCGGTATAAGAAAGTGCGTAGGCGTCGGTGTTTCCGTTTTTCGTACCTACCGTACCCGTCTTTGCGGCAATATCAAAGGGCAAAGAACGCAGCTTTTTCGCCGTACCCGTTTTCGCGGCGCCTTTTAAGATATCCGTCATAAGATAGGCGGTATCCTCGTCAAAGACGCGCTTTTCATTTTGAGCCTTTTCATAGACGGTAACGCCGTCTATTTTTAATTTTGTAATAAACCCGCCGTTACGATATAACCCGCCCGTTTGAAATGCGGAATAGGCGGAGGCTATATCCCGCAGGGTAAACCCGTTTTTCATACCCCCCAAAGCAAGCGCTAACGAGGCGTCGCACTCTTCCGTATGCAAGCCTAATTTTTCAAGATATTCCATAGCCTTTTGCACGCCTAAGCTCTGCAATAGCTTGACGGCGGGGATATTCAAGCTTTTTTCCACGCAAACGCGGGCGCTGGTATAGCCGTGGAATTTGCCGTCGTAATTTTCAGGCGTATATCCCCCGAAATCTACCTTTTCGTCTAATATCGGCGTGGCGGGGGAGATGAGATTTTCTTGCAGGGCAGGGGCGTAGACCAAAAGAGGCTTGATAAGCGAGCCGGGCAATCTTGTTATATTTCCCGCCGTAGACACGGCGGCTTTGAACAGTCCCGTTTCCCCGTCTAAAATGAGGGCGGCGCAGTCGCATTCTTTTACGGT
The DNA here is from genome assembly GCA_045611525.1 of Candidatus Scatosoma sp. GTDB lineage: Bacteria > Bacillota > Clostridia > Christensenellales > Borkfalkiaceae > Scatosoma. The sequence goes on from JAZKXK010000007.1 coordinate 15,477, forward strand.
TGAGAGGATTTCTTCCGCTTGCGCCTGCAGGGCGGTATCTAAGCCCGTAGAGATTTCGATATTACCCCCTAAGCTTAAGTCTTGTTCCTCGGCAATCGCCCCAAGCTCGTCGAAAACGAACGCTAGGTAGCCCGAATAGTGTTTGTTTTGCGTTTTGGCAAGAGGTAAAGGGGCGTTTAACGCCTCTTGCTGCTGCGCCGTGGTTATACTGCCGTTTTTAAGCATGGCTAAAAGCACGCTTTGCTTGCGTTTTGCGCACTTTTCAGGGTTTTTAAAGGGGGAATAGTTGTTTGGGGATTTGACCAGCCCTGCCAAAATTGCAGAATCGGCTAAGCTAAGCTCGGCAGGGGATTTCCCGAAATAGAATTCCGCCGCAGCCCCGATACCGAAACAGTTATGCCCAAAGTAAATGCTGTTGAGGTATTTTTCCAAAATCTCGTCCTTGGAATACTGCTTTTCAAGCTTTCTCGTCAATTTAAACTCTTTTAGCTTTCTTGTAATCGTTTTTTCTTGGGTAAGGTGGGTGTTTTTGATAAGCTGTTGAGAAATGGTGGACGCGCCCTCTTTAAACGAGCGAGCTTTCAGGTTATTTAGCGCCGCCTTAGCCATTCGTCGTATATCAAACCCGCCGTGCGAAAAAAATCGCTTGTCCTCGGTGTCGATAAAGGCAAGCTGAGTATGCTTTGGAATGTCTTTTAGCGGGATTTGTTCTTTAAACGAGGGGGGCAGGGTGCTTTTCACCTGTTTGTTTGCGCAATCGTACACGGTTACCGTCCGTTCGCTTAAAAGGAGCTTTTCGGGTTGTAGATGAGCGTCTTTCGTGGCGATAAGATAATAGGTGATAAAAACGCTTGCGCTTATCAAGATGGCAAAAAGGATAAACCGTAAGATTTTTCGCAGGATTCTCATAACATAGAGTATTTGCCGTTTTTGGATTTTTATTAGAAAATACTTGCTTTTACGAAAAAAATGGAGTATAATATAAAATATTATACTCGGGTAGTATGCCCAAAAGAGATCGGTATGCAGGAAAAATATCACATCGTAACCTACGGTTGCCAAATGAACGTACACGAATCGGAGAAGATTGCGGGGATACTTCGTTCCCTCAATTATACGGAAACGCCTAAAAAGGAAGACGCCGACATCATCGTGTTCAATACTTGCTGTATCCGCGAAAATGCGGAAAACCACGCCTTTGGCAATATCGGCGCGCTTAAAAAACTCAAAAAGGAAAATCCCAAGCTCTTGATTGCGGTAGGCGGCTGTATGACGCAGGAAAAGGGCAAAACGGATATCTTGAAAAAGAAATTCCCCTTTATCGATATTATGTTCGGCACGCTCAATTTGGAAGAGCTGGGCAATTTGATTATCCGTAAAAAAGCGCAAAAGAAAAAGGTAATCGAAATCCGCGAAAAGGAAGGGGAGATTGTCGAGTTTACGGACGCGTACCGCACCAGCTATCCCAACGCTTGGGTAAATATTATGTACGGCTGCAATAATTTTTGTTCCTACTGCATAGTGCCTTACGTTCGCGGCAGAGAGCGCTCTAGAAAGCCAGAGCATATCGTAAACGAGGTCAAATCGCTCGTAAAAGAGGGCTACAAGGAAATTACCCTCTTAGGTCAAAACGTAAATTCCTACGACGCGGACGGGGTGGACTTTCCTAAGCTTTTGGATAGGGTAGCGTCTATCGAGGGGGATTTTAGATTGCGGTTTATGACCAGCCATCCCAAGGATTTCAACGAGGAAGTCGTCCTCGTGATGCAAAAGCATAGAAAAATTTGCAGGCTGGTACATTTGCCCGTGCAATCGGGGTCTAACGAAATTCTCAAAGCGATGAACCGCCGTTATACCCGCGAGAAGTATTTAGAGGAAATTAAAATGCTCAAAGCCCGTTTGCCCGAGGCGGAGGTTACCACCGATATCATCGTGGGGTTTCCGGGGGAAACGGAAGAGGACTATTTCGCCACCGAAGCGTTGGTAAAAGAGGTAGACTTTGCCTCGGCGTTTACCTTCGTATATTCTCCCCGCCAAGGCACGAAAGCTGCGGAAATGGCAAACCGAGTCCCCGAAAGCGTGCAAAAGGAGCGCATTATGCGGCTTGTGGAGCTCGTTAATTCGCTCACCCGCAAAAAATCGGAAAAGTACGTGGGGAAGACGGTAGAAATTCTTTGCGAGGACTACGACGAGAAAAAGGGGCTGTATCTAGGCAGGGACGAGTTTGGCAGAATGGGCTATTTTGCCAGTGAGAAAAACCTCGTAGGCGAGCTTGTAAAATTGAAAATTACCCGCGCAAACGGTATCTCGCTGTTTGGCGAAATTGTAAACGACGAAAAAAGGAAGGATTGAAACTATGGCGCTTTCACAAATGATGACGCATTACCTTTCGATGAAAGAAAAATATAAGGACTGCGTACTTTTTTACCGTCTTGGGGATTTCTACGAAATGTTCTTTGACGACGCCGTCAAAGTTTCCGCGCTGTTAGAGCTTACGCTCACGGGGCGGGATTGCGGCTTGGAAGAACGCGCGCCTATGTGCGGTATTCCTTTCCACGCTGCGGATACGTATATCGCAAGGCTCGTTGCCCTTGGCGAAAAGGTGGCGATTTGCGAGCAGCTCTCCGACCCCAAAGCGGGAAAAGGCTTGGTAGAACGGGACGTCGTGCGCGTGGTTTCCGCGGGTACGGTTACCGAGGATACTATGCTCGAAGAGGGCAAGAATAACTATATCGCCTGCCTGTTTAAGTCCATAGACGGCGTTTCCGTGGCTTGGACGGATATTACGACGGGGGAATTTTTCTGCGAGGAGTTTTTAGGGGATACCGCAGTGTACGAGGCGGTGGAGCATCTCGTGAAGTTCTCCGTTGCGGAAATCGTATGCAACGAGGATATGCTCGCAGTTTCTAAGGGACTTAAAGAGGTTCGCCATAATCTTTTGCCCGCATTTTCCTGCTATTTGCCCTGGGCGTTCAACGTGAAACGGGCGGAGAAAAACCTGCTTGAGCAGCTTGGCGCGAAATCGCTTGCGGCGTACGGGCTTTCAGGCAAAGATAACCTGATTGCGGCGTCGGGCGCGTTGATTGAGTATTTGAGAGAAACGCAAAAACATTCGCTTGCGAATATCAGTTCGGTCAAGCTTATCAATCAAGAAAAGTTTATGACTCTGGACGGCAACGCCGTGCGCAATTTAGAGCTTGTGAGGAATAACGCCGAAAATAAAAAGTACGGCTCTTTGCTTTGGGTGCTTGATAAAACCAAAACGGGTATGGGCGCGCGCTTGCTTGCGCGTATGCTGCTCGCGCCCTTAAAGGATAAAAAGGAAATCGACTATCGCTTGGACGGCGTAGAGGAGCTGTATAATGCGTCCGTCGTTCGCGTAGGCCTTAGCGAGAATTTGCAAGAAATGGGGGATATCGAGCGCTTGGCGGGGAAAATTTCCAACGGGAATTTCACGCCTCGCGATTGTATTGCGCTTAAAAAGTCCTTGCAGGTATTGCCCT
>JAZKXK010000008.1:0-4332 GCA_045611525.1 Candidatus Scatosoma sp.
TGCTCCCAGTCGGCGTAAATTCTATCCTCAAAATCCTTGGGATTGTACGTCTTTTGCATTTCCATAATCGTATCCCCTTCGCCCCAAAAAGGGCGTAATTCGCTATTTTAGTTTAATCATTATAATACGAATTTTCCAAATTGTCAATTATAAATGGGCGTTCATATAATATATTATCTTAAAATTTTTTGTTTGGAGCGTTTTATGAAAAGAATTGCTAAATCCCTTTCCGCGGCGCTCGCCGCTTGTTTTACTCTCTTACCCCTCTCCGCCTGCACCGATGACGACGGCGTGAAAAAGGTACGGCTTAACGAGGTTACCCATTCGGTATTCTACGCACCTTTGTACCTTGCGGAAGCACTTGGGTATTTCCAAGAAGAAAATATCAAAATCGAACTCACCAACGGCGGAGGCGCGGACAGCGTTATGGCAGCCGTGCTCTCAGGCGAAAGCGATATCGGTTTCTGCGGACCTGAGGCGGCTTTGTACGTACTCGTCGGCGGTTCGTCCGACGTACCTACCGTTATCGGTCAGCTCACTAAGCGGGACGGTTCCTTCCTCGTTTCCAGAACCCCTCAACCCAACTTTCAATGGTCGGATTTGCGCGGCAAGGAAATCCTTGCAGGCAGAAAAGGCGGCGTGCCTGCCATGACCTTTGAATACGTACTTAACAACAACGGCTTAACAGACGGCGTGGATTTGGATTTGAACTACGACGTGGCGTTTAATCTTATGGTCAGCGCCTTTGAAGCGGGTACGGCGGATTACTGTACTATGTTCGACCCCACCGCCTACGAATACGAGGCAGCGGGCAAAGGCTACGTCGTAGCTTCCGTTGGCGAGGCTTCGGGAGAAGTTCCTTACACCTGCTTTATCGCGAAAAATTCTTGGCTGAATAAAAACGAGGACACCGCCGAGGGCTTCCTTAGAGCCGTTACCAAAGCGGTGAAATTTATCAACGATAACCCCTCCGCCTCGGTTGCGCCGCACTTGACCGCGTACTTTGAAGGCGTATCCGTGGATTCGCTTGCCGCGTCCGTAGAACGCTACCGCGCGATTGACGCTTGGCGTACCGAGCTTACCATGACTGCCGACAGCTTCAACCGCTTGCAGGATATCATTGAAAACGCAGGCGAATTGACCCGCAGAGCTACCCTTGGCGAGCTTGCAAACAATTCCTACGCGAAGAAAGTCTACGACGAGGTGTACGGCACTAAATAACTTTTGAGGTTTTACGCAAATGAAAGAAGTTTTACGATTTGAAAACGTTTGTATGCACTATCACAGCAAACAGGGCGAAACGGTTGCGCTGGAAAACGTTAATTTCTTTGTGAACGAGGGCGAATTCGTCGCCATAATCGGGCCGTCAGGCTGCGGTAAAACCACCCTTTTGTCCTTGGCTGCGGGGCTTTTGACCCCGACCAAGGGCAAGGTTGCAACCGCAGGCGGGTCGTTTGGGTATATGCTCCAAAAAGACGAGCTTTTCCCCTGGCGGACGATTGAAAAGAATATCTTTTTACCCCTTGAAATCAAGCGCACGAACACGCCTAAGGCGCGCGAACGCGCGCTCGCCCTTGCCGAAAAGTATGGCTTGGGACAGTTTCTTAAAAACTACCCCGCCTCGCTTTCAGGCGGTATGCGCCAAAGAGCCGCGCTTATTCGCACACTCTCCGTCGACCCCGACGTGTTGCTCCTTGACGAGCCGTTCTCCGCGCTCGATTACCAAACCCGCTTGTCCGTGTGCGACGACGTCTACAAAATCATTCGGGAAGAGAAAAAGACGGCGCTTTTAATCACGCACGATATCAGCGAGGCAATCTCGGTTGCGGACAGGATTTTCGTACTCTCCCGCCGCCCTGCGCGCGTGGTCGCCGAGCACGATATAACGTTCCCCGAAGACGAGCCGCTGAAACGGCGGGAAAATAAGGAGTTTTCACGCTGGTTTGAAATACTTTGGAAGGAGTTAAACGCATGAAGAAACAAACGAATTACTCCCCCGAACACCTTGCCTATTTGCAGGGCGTTAAAAAGAAAACGGCGTGGGTGAACGCCGCGCGGTTTGCAATTTTATTCCTTTTACTTACCCTTTGGGAGCTTTCCGCAAGGTTTGAATGGATTAATCCCTTTATTACCAGTTCTCCCTCGCGTATGCTTGCCTCTATCGGGGATTTGTATAAAAACGGAACGCTGTTTTATCACGTCGGCACCACCCTTTGGGAAACCTTAGCGGGCTTTTTCCTCGCGGTGGGCTTAGGGTACGGTATCGCCCTGCTCCTTTGGTGGAGCGAGGCGTTTAGGCGGATTTCCGAGCCGTATTTCGTCGTACTCAACGCCTTGCCCAAAATCGCGCTTGGACCCCTCATTATCATATGGTTTGGCACGGGCAGCAAAGCCATCGTGTTTATGACCCTTTTAATCGGGTTAATCGTCGCGATTTTGAATATGCTGGGCGGGTTTATGTCCACGGACGAAAATAAAATTCTTCTGCTTAAATCCATGGGCGCAAGCAAGCTGCAAATTTTAACCAAGCTCGTTATTCCCTCCTCCTTGCCGAACTTCATTTCCATGCTGAAAATCAACGTCGGTATGGCGTGGATAGGCTCGATTATGGGTGAATATATCGTATCCAAAGCGGGTATCGGCTATCTTATCGTATACGGCGGGCAGGTATTCAAGCTCGACCTCGTCATGAGCGCGGTGTTTATCCTTTGTATCCTCGCCGCAATTATGTACGCCGCCGTTGCCCTTTTGGAACGGTTAGTGATTAAGAATAGAAAATAATGAGAAAAAGGCTCTTCAAAAGAGCCTTTTTCTATGTGGATTTATTTAATCATTCCAGGGATAAGGATGCAATTCATCCTCAGCGGGAAGCGTCATCGCTTCTTTTACAAAGTAATATGCATAACTTCCCTCAGTTTTTTCCTCTCCATCTAGCCCCATAACAAAAACTTTAATAGCATACACCTTAGAATCTTTTAGAATCACTTCATATCGTATAGTAAGCAAAATCTCATAGTATCTATCGGCAGTAGTACTCCCCTCCCAATAGTAAGCACCTTTTTCTCTATCAAATTCGTAAACAGTAAAATCCTGCTTAAATTCTAGCCCATCGTCTGCCAATTCCTCCATTACAATCACCTCGCCCACACTATCGTCTAAAAGCTCAGCCTCAGGGAAACCAGAGTAACTTTCCCACGCATGTTCGATTTCCCCATCCCTTTCAAACCAACGATATGAAAAACCGCCTTTTTTAACCACATAGGACATACTACTCCACGAGGTCATATCTTCTATGATACGCATATACATATCGCCGTTAAAAACTATTTTTACTCTACAACTTTCATCATCTAATTCGTTATCATCATAATACTTATCTTCACCCTCAATAACACAATACCGCCAGTCTATGCTATTTAATGCCGTTTGCCATTCTTCAGCGGTTACCTCTTCGCCGATAATATCGTACTCGCTTTTGTTTTCGCTAGTAGTGGAGCTATCGTTTTGTTCACTCGTAATAGAACTATCCCCACTCCCGCTATTTAATAAAAAACCCTCGCACGCGGAAAATGAACCAACGCACGCAAAAATAGATAAAATCCAAGCCAAACATTTCTTCTTCATAATTTTTCTCCTTTTATCGCCGCTTAGGCTATTTATAGTCTATATTGTATCATATATAGCCCACTTTGTCAATTAAAAAGTTGTATAATTAGCGTATAAGTTATTATATTTTTCACAAGGTAAACGCATGGATACTTATACGAGCGTAAAAAATAGGCTATTGTCTTTATTAGAAGAAAGGAAGATGTCTATTCATAAATTAGCCACGGAAAGCGGAGTACCACCGTCCACAATTAAGAATATTTTGTACGGAAAGAGCCAAAATCCAGGTATCGTTACCCTTAAAATTTTATGCGATGGCTTGGGTATCACCCTAAACGAATTTTTTGACACACAAGAATTTCATAATCTAGAACAAGAATTAAAATAAATCACGGAAAAGTTCCGTGATTTATTTTTTATCCCTTTACTGCGCCGCCCGTAATCCCCTCGACGTAGTATTTTTGCATGCTCATAAACAGACTGACGATAATCCCACCGACGACGAACGCGCCCGCGCAAAAAACCGTGAAGTTATCGTTAAAGCTGTTCTTTTCGGCGTTTATCATCTTATACAGCCCCAAGGAAACGGTGTATTTTTCCCTATCGCTGATAATCGTATTGACAAAGATGAAATCGCACCACGGCGATATAAAAGACGTCAGCACCGTATAGACGATAATGGGCTTTGAAGTCGGAGGCCAAGGCGGTCTTAGGGAAGACAACCAA
>JAZKXK010000009.1:0-2768 GCA_045611525.1 Candidatus Scatosoma sp.
AGTCGGGTTGACCTTGCCGGGCATTATCGACGAGCCGGGCTCGTTCTCGGGTATTTTGATCTCGCCAAGACCGCAACGCGGTCCGGAGGCGAGCCAGCGCACGTCGTTTGCGATCTTCCAAAGGTCAGACGCGAGTGCCTTGAGCGCGCCGTGCGCGAACACAAGCTCGTCCTTAGCCGTAAGCGCGTGGTATTTATTCGCCGCCGTAACGAAGGTCTTGCCCGTCAATGCGGATACCTGAGAGGCTACCTCTTCCGCAAAGCCCTTGGGCGCGTTCAGTCCCGTGCCTACCGCCGTACCGCCGAGCGCAAGCTCTTTAAGTCCGGGCAAAGCAAGCATAAGCTGCGCCTTGGCTTTTTCAATCATATTCGTCCAACCGCTAATCTCCTGCGAGAACGCGATGGGAACTGCGTCCTGCAAGTGCGTTCTGCCGCTTTTAACAATGCCCTCGTTTTCCGCCTCTAAGCGTTTAAGCGTAGCGATAAGCTTATCCATAGCGGGGAAGAGCTTATCCTCGATTGCGATTACCGCCGCGATATGCATTGCCGTGGGGAAGGTATCGTTGGAGCTTTGGCTCTTATTGATATCGTCGTTGGGGTGGAGAAGCTTTTTGCCCGCGATTTCGTTGCCGCGGTTTGCGATAACCTCGTTTGCGTTCATATTGGACTGCGTGCCGCTGCCCGTTTGCCATACCACAAGCGGGAAGTGTCCGTTCAAAGAACCGGAAATCACCTCGTCGCAAGCCGAACAAATTGCGTCTTTTTTCTCCTTGGCAAGCTTGCCGAGCTTACAGTTGGCAAGCCCCGCCGCTTTTTTCAAAATGCCGAACGCGTGCGTAATTTCACGGGGCATTACCTCGTCGCCGATGCGGAAGTTTTGATAACTTCTTTGCGTTTGCGCCGCCCAGTATCTGTCTGCGGGAACTTGCATTTCCCCCATCGTGTCTTTTTCAATACGGTATTCCATTGTATTCTCTCCGATTAAATATCAATTTGCGCGATAACGCCCTTAAGCACTTCTGCGCTGTGTTTCATTTTTTCAAGCTCGTCCGCCGAAAGCTTGGGGGTGAGGGTGGTTACGATACCCTCGTTGCTGATTGCGCAAAGGGTGGAAAGCGCAACGTCGGAAATGCCGTACTCCCCTTCAAGCACTACGGATACGGGCAAAATCGTATACGCGCTCGAATAGATACAGTTTACGATTTTGGTTACGCAAGCCGCAATACCGTAGAAGGTCGCGCCCTTGCCCGCGATAATCTTACCGCCTGATTTTTTAACGTATTCCTCTACTTCCGCTTTGTCGTACGCCGTTACGCAAACCTCGCCTTTGTCCGTAAGCGTGTTTTCGTATTCTTCCAAGGGAATACCCGAAATGTCGGCGGTCGACCAAGCCACGAAGGAAGAATCGCCGTGTTCGCCCAACACATATGCGTGTACCTGCTGTTGGTTGACCGAATACAACTCCGAAAGGCGGGTTCTTAAGCGAATGCTATCCAATGTCGTACCCGTACCGATAACGCGGTTTCTGGGTACGCCCGTGATTTTGCAAAATACGTAGGTGAGTACGTCTACGGGATTTGCAACGAACAAATACAACGCGTCGGGCGCATATTTTACGATATTGGGAGCAATGCTCTTTAAAATATTAACGTTCGTCTGCGTAAGGTCGATACGGGATTGACCGGGCTTTCTGCCCACGCCCGAGGTAACGATAACGATATCCGAACCCTTTGCGTCCTCGTACGTGCCGAAATAAATTTTCGCGGGAGAAAGATAAGGGGTAGCCTGTAAAATATCCATCGCCTCGCCCTTTGCCTTTTCCTCGTTAACGTCGATAAGCACGATTTCCGCCACCGAACCCGTCGCCACCAGCGTATACGCTACCGTAGCGCCTACCGAACCTGCACCGATGATTGTAACTTTGTTGTTCATACTATTTATCTCCATTTGGTTTTTTTCGTTTAAAATGCCATTGTACGCAATTATACTACTATATTATAACATACTTTTTTCACAATTCCAAATGCTTGAAAGTCCTTTTCCATAATTTCTAATCGCTAAATCGATAAATTTTTATCTTATAGACGTTTTTTGCCAAAAAAAAAGCGTTTTGCTATTAGCAAAACGCAAATTGTCTAATAGGAATTATTCCTCGCTTAACGCGTTGAAAAGCAACACGCCCCCCTCTATCAAGGCAAGGATACCGCTGGCAATAAAAATGAATTTAATCGCAAGCGCTTGATGAAACAAAAGCAACCCGCCGATGAGGATACAAAGCACGGGAACGGCATAGCTCAAAACGGTATGGAGGGTAGTATCGCAAGCACATTTCTTTTTGAGCATATCGTACAAAAGCAAAATGCCGACAATCAAAAGAATTGCGGAAACGATATACAGCACCGCCTCTACGAGTACCCAACCGCAAAGGATAACGAGCGCACCCACCACGAATTTTACAACCGCAGGCGGCACTTCGCCGTCTATGATATCGATTACCCCGAGAACGATTAAGCAAATACCCGCTATCGACATCAGTATGCCGATAAAATTATCTTTCATAGCAATCAGCAGCACGCCGACCACCATCGTAAGAACCGCCCCTGTAATCTTCTCCGATTTTTTCATGCAAACCTCGCGCGTTTATTTAACGCGGCGGATGACGGCAAGACGGATATACCCGTTTTCGTGTCTATGCTGCGCGCGAGCGCAAGGATATGCTTCGTCCTTACGGCACTTATCGCAGAACTCATACGTACCGCATTTGTCTTC
>JAZKXK010000010.1:0-3515 GCA_045611525.1 Candidatus Scatosoma sp.
CGAACCGCGTCGTAAATGCGCTTTTCACCCTTAGCAACGCCGATACCCATATGCGCAAGTCCGCGACCCTTTAAGGTCGTTTTTACGTCCGCAAAGTCCAAATTGATAAGCGAAGGCTTCACGATAAGCTCCGCAATACCGCGAATACCTTGGCGGAGCACCTCGTCCGCAACCTTTAACGCGTCGGGGAAGGAAGTGCCTTTGGGTACTACCTGTGAAATTTTATCGTTGGGAATGGTAATGATAGCGTCAACCGATTTTTTAAGCTCCTCTACCCCGCTAAGCGCGTTGGTCATTCTAAGCTTTGCCTCAAAGGAGAAAGGAAGGGTTACGACCGCAACCGTCAAGATTTTCATTTCTTTTGCAATACGGGCAAGCACGGGAGCCGCGCCCGTACCCGTACCGCCGCCCATACCTGCGGTAATAAAGAGTAAGTCGGTATCTTTGAGCGCCATTTGAAGCGCCTCTTTATCCGCCTCGGCAGCCGCCTTGCCGACGTTAGGGTCCGCGCCTGCGCCAAGACCTTTGGTAAGCTCCGCGCCGATTTGAATGCGGTTTTGCGCCTTAGAGCGCAACAAATCTTGATTATCGGTGTTTACGACAACGTACTCCGCGCTTTGTAAGCCAGATTCAATCAAGCGGTTTACCGCGTTATTGCCCGCGCCTCCTACACCGATTACTTTTATCTTTGCTACGCCCGAAAACTGATTTAAGGAAGGCGAGCTTGCGTTAGGCTGCGCGGTATAACCGTAGTCCCCGTATCTTTCCTCGTAGTTGTCCATCATTTCTTTCTTCCTCCGAAACTGTTAAAAATTCTCTTAAGCCAACCCTTTTGCTCTTTCGCCTCGAGTGCCGCGGAAAGCAAGGCAATCCTGGAAGAACAGGTAGGCTTATCGTAATAAGGCAGGTCAGGGAACACAATTTCCGTCAACCAGTTGACCCGTCTTGACACGTGTTCTGCCGCCCCTTTAATCGCGCTTATCCCCTCGCCCGTTACGCTAATCGTATTCGATAAAAGCATAAGCGGGGTTTTTTCTTTATAGTAGCTGCGCAAGAACGCGTCCACTTGCTCGCAAAGCTCGTCTAAGCTGCATTTGATAATCTCGTTTACCGTTTGCACGGAAAAAGCAAGCTCTTCCTGCCCCGTATAATATAGCATATCTCTCGGCACGCTGCCGCCCGAAATATTGGCAAGACTCAAAAGCTCGTCCGCTGCCGCGCAATCGATATGCAATCCGTCCATAAGCGCCACGAGTACGCTGCCGACGCCGCAATTGAAGGTTTCTTCATGCACGATTCCGCTGCCGTAAACAACGGAAATCGAGCTTGTCATAAACCCGATATCGAGTAAAAATCCATAGCCCTCTCTTTTCTTTTCAGGCAGAAGATAAACCGCCTGCGCCAAGGTCGAGGGAATGAATTTGGTATTCGTAAAGCCCATTTCTTCCAGCGTTTCATTGATGAACGCGTAAAATTGCTCCGTAACGAAATAATAGCACAGCGCGCCCTTTAACATAGTCGTGGGAACGCCGTACAAATCTTCTTTGGAGAAATACTTACGATTGTCCCCAAGCGTAAAGTACATAGCGGATTTTTCAATGCATACGCCTTGCGGGGCAAGGTCGTTAAGTCCGCTTTCAAATAAAGCGTCTATATCTTGCGCACAAAGCTTGCGCTTCGCACGGAAGGAAAGCGTATGCCCTTTCGTCAGTACCGACACGAACGCAGAAGGAACGCCTACGTAGATTTCCCCGATAACGCCCTGATAATTTTGCCGTACGGAAGATATTACCCGAACGACCGCTTTACGGAAAGATGCCTCGTCGAAAAAACCGTCTACGCAATACCCCTCGTGCGGTTCGCTGTGCATACCGCGAAAAACGAAGGTCTTGTTTACACCTTTTGAACCGAGCAAAAAGGAAACTTCGTTTGAACGTATATCCAAAATCGCAACGCTTTCGTTCTTCATAGGTACTCCAAAGATAAAATCTTATTTATTATTATACACTATTTATATAGACTTGTCAATTAGATGAGGGAAAAAAGTCCGCGAAAAAACGCGCCGAAAGCGCGTTTTCCTCTGTCTGCTTATAAAATTAACCGTTAAACTCATCGTTTGCGGAATACGAACAAAGAATTTCCCCGTCCTTATCGGAAACGGCAATTCTTCCCGAACTTTTTTGTTCGCCCGTTAAGCCCATGTATGCGCCGAGCGCCTTTTCCACCTTTTCTCCCGTCCGCACGTCGGGCGCGCCGATGTACAGCTTTACGCCCTCGCGCATAGTGATAAGGAAAATAGGTTCGGGTCCTCTTGCAAACACTTCTACCGCAATCACGTTACGGCGTATACCGCCAAGTTTGGAGGAAAGCTCCTCACAAAGATTTAAAAGAGAAAGAAAATATTCGTCCCCCGTGGGCTGTTTGCCGTTTTCCGCCGTTACGTTCAAGCCCTTAATCACAACGTTTTCCTCACCGTTTAAAGGGTTGAATGCCGTGGCACGGATATCCAAAACCGTACCGTCCGCCGCGAGAATATAATATTCCTCGCCCGCCTTTTTTTCAACGGCGTAAACCTCGGCGTCCTCTACCACCTTAATGATTAAGCGGTTGGGATAGGATTTTTCAAACGCCGTGATATGGAAATAGGGAAACTCCTTCAAAATTTCCAAAGCCTTGGTATCGTCCGCGAAAAACACGCTATCCTTATCGTACGCCTCGTCTAACCGCTTTTGCAATTCCTCCGCCTGGGCTTTTGCCTCTTGCGTAACGAGAGAGGTGTTGAGGGTAACCTGCTCCACTCTGCAAGCGGCGGAAATCCCCAAAATGGACACGGATATAAATATCAGCGCCGTTAATAAAATCACCCATAATTTCTTTTGCATCATTTTTTCCTCTTTTGCTTGATTAAATCCTGACACGCTTTATTTTCGCGCCAAGCTTTCTAAGCTTTCCTTCAAAATCCGCATATCCTCTGTCTATATGGGATATATCTACAACCGAGCTTTGCCCCTCGGCTTTTAACCCCGCTAAAACGAGCGCCGCGCCTCCTCTTAAATCGCTTGCCGTAACGCTTGCGCCGTGCAGCTTCTCCACACCTCTAATCATCGCCGTGCGCCCGCGGACGGTGATATCCGCGCCCATACGCTTCAGCTCCGCGGCGTACTTGTACCGCGTTTCAAATAAATTCTCTACGACGAGCGTCGTTCCCTTCGCCGTACAGCAGAGCGCGGAGTATTGCGCCTGCATATCGGTTGGAAAACCGGGGAAGGGCGTAGTTTCCACAAGGTCAACGCTATGCAGTCTTTCGTTAGACCGCAATACTATTCTATCATTTTTTGCATAGATTTTGCAACCGTTTTCACGCAATTTATGTAAAAGTGCGGCAATATTTTCAGGCGGAACGCCTATCGTTTCGATTTCACCCCCACAAGAGGCTGCCGCTATTAGATAAGTGCCTACTTCGATTCTGTCCCCGATAGGCGTATATTCTAGCCCGTGCAGCCGTTTCACGCCCT
>JAZKXK010000011.1:0-1725 GCA_045611525.1 Candidatus Scatosoma sp.
TACGATCCGACTTGAGCTTCTTACCAACGCTTCGGTGATATCCCACGCTTGTTCACCTGTGTCGGGCTGGGAAACGTACAGCTCGTCCAAGTTTACGCCAAGCTTTTTCGCATAAACGGGGTCAAGTGCGTGTTCTGCGTCGATAAACGCCGCTACGCCACCCATTTTTTGCGCCTCAGCAATCGCATGTAATGCAACCGTCGTTTTACCCGAAGATTCAGGGCCGTAAATTTCGATAATTCTTCCGCGGGGGAAGCCGCCGATACCAAGCGCCAAATCCAAAGCAAGACAACCGCTTGGAATGACCTCGATTTCCGTATTGCCCATCTCTTCGCCAAGGCGCATAATCGAACCCTTGCCGTACTGCTTTTCAATCTGTAGCAATACGGCGTCCAGCGCCTTCATTTTTTCCGTGTTCTTTTCGTTTGCCATTGATTTATCTCCTAATATTTTTTTCTCGTTATATATCCTTTAAGCATTTATACGCCAAGAAAAGAGCGTAATTGATTGCTTTTTCGGTAATTTCCATACGATTGCCGTCAAAATTGTACTCATAGACGGATATCCGTTCTCTCGTACCCACGGCGATACAGCAATATCCCACGGGTTTGCCAAACTCGTCCCCGTTAGGGCCTGCAAGTCCCGTTGTCGCAATCGCGATATCGCAATCCCCCGTGTTCAGCAAGCCTACAGCCATCTCGTAAGCCGTTTCCTTAGAAACCGCGCCCTTTTGCGCAAGCGTTTCCTGCGATACGCCTAACCGTTTCACTTTAGCGCATTCGTTATAGGTATTCAACCCCTCGAAATACACTTCGCTTGCTCCTGAAACGGATACGATTCTCCTGCCTATGCCGCCCCCCGTAAAGGATTCCGCAACGCTAAGGCGTTTCCCTCTCAACTTTAAAAGAAAAACGATTTGTTCTTCTAAGCTAACGTCGTCTAACGCGTACACGGTATCCCCTAAGCCTTCCGCAAGCGCTCTCAAAACCCAGTCGGTAAAATCTTTTGGAAGCTTGTAATCGTAATAAATACGCAGGGTATCCTCGTCGTATTTGCGCATATGTCGGCAAATCACCCGTCCCCGTCCGTTTTCTTGTATTTGGGTTAACAGCTTCTCCACGTGCGTAAGACTCGCGCCGACCGTTTTAAAGGTAACGCTTTTATAGCGCGCGCCTTCTAAATTATCTAAATATTGTATGCAGCTTTCAAGCTTTGCCAAAGGAAGCACGCACAAAACCGTTTTCCCGTCCGTATATATGCCGTTGACTTGCGTTGGAGCAAGATAGTCCTCTACGCCGATAGTTTCTTCACTTATAAGGAAAACGACTTGATATTCTTTTATAAATTCCTTGATTTTCGGGCTTTGGGGGGACGGTATACGCCATTCATCGGGCGCGTACACGCTTAGAGAAAGCTCGCTTAAAATCGCGTTAAACCGTTCGTTAAACGCCGCCTCTCCATTCTTCGCAAAAACGATACACCCGCTTTTCATAACTCTTGCCTACCCTATTATTAAGCGTCTTTTAGTACCTGTTTATTCTTCACCACGTAAGAAATGCCCGACCATACGGTAAGCACCGTCGCCACGGCAAAAAGCGCCATACCAAACCAAGCCACGTATGCATTCCAAGGCACGGCATAATACGCAGGCGCGGGAATATCCGCCGCTAAAATCAAAACGAAAATAGCAATATCTTGGAAAGTCGTCTTATATTTTCCAAGCTT
>JAZKXK010000012.1:0-4113 GCA_045611525.1 Candidatus Scatosoma sp.
GGGCTTTAAGATTTTTTACAATGGATACACAGTAAGCGATGGGAGGAAACGCGAATGCAAATTAGCACCGATTATCAAGACAGAGTGCTTTATCTTCGGTTAAGCGGTGAAATGGACGAGCATAACGCTGCCGCCGCGCGCCTATACGCGGACAGGCTTGTAGAGCAGCACGCGCAAAGCGAAAAAGCGGTAATCGATTTGAAAGAGGTGTCCTTTATGGACTCGACGGGGATAGGGTTTTTAATCGGGAGATACAAAAAGCTCCGCCGATACGGCATACCCGTGTACGTAACGAACCCCTCTTTAAGCGCGGATAAGGTCTTACGCATGAGTGGCGTTTACACCCTTATGCCCAGAATTTAGCCTGACGCTTGTCAGTTTAAGGAGAATGATATGGAAAATTATATGAAGCTGGAAATTGCTGCGCTTAGCGAAAACGAGAGCTTTGCAAGAAGCGCGGTGGCGGCGTTCGCTCTGTGTTTAAATCCCTCTATCACCGAGATGGAGGACGTCAAAACGGCGGTGAGCGAGGCGGTAACCAACAGCGTCGTACACGCTTATGCCGGCGGTAGGGCGCAGGATAAAATTTATATTGAATGCCGTGCGGAGAAAAGAGAGGAAGGGGGCATACTACATATCACCGTTACCGACGGCGGGTGCGGGATTGAGGACGTTGAAAAGGCGGTGCTGCCCTTCTATACGACGCTGGAAGACGACGAGCGTTCGGGACTGGGCTTTACCATTATGCAAACCTTTATGGACGGCTTTTCCTTGGAGAGTGAAAAAGGACAGGGTACGAAAGTGCGTATGTTTAGAAGACTGGGCGGAAAGGCTGCGAATATACAAGCCGAAAGGAAAAGGGTAAATGCTTGACGACAAGTCAACAATCGAATACATTAGAAAAGCCAAGTCGGGGGATCAAGTCTCCAAAGAGGCTTTGATAGAACACAACGTTTCCCTTGTGAAATGCATCGTTAAGCGGTACCTGGGCAAGGGGGTGGATTACGACGATTTGTTCCAAATCGCCTGTATGGGTTTTTTAAAGGCAATTGCGGGCTTCGACGAGAAATTCGGGGTCAAGTTCTCCACCTACGCCGTGCCGATGATTGCGGGGGAAATCAAACGCTTTATGCGCGACGACGGCTCGGTGAAGGTATCGCGCGCTATGAAGCAAACGGCGAAAGAGATGAATTTATTCGTCGAGGAATACACTGCGAAAAACGGAAAGCAGCCACCCATGTCCGCGGTGGCGGAGGCTTTCGGCTTGGAAGAGGCGGAGGCGGTGTTCATAATGGGTTCGTCGAGAATGCCCTTATCCTTGCAGGCGGGCGGCGAATATAAGGACGGCAAGGAACGCTCTTTGATAGAAACCCTGCCCGCCGTGGACGACCAAGAGGAGTGGCTGGATAAAATGCTGCTGAAAGGGGCGATAGAGGCGCTTTGCGAGAGGGATAGACGGATTATCATACTGCGATATTTTCGAGATATGACCCAAAGCGAAGTCGCCGAGCGTATCGGGGTCAGTCAGGTGCAGGTTTCGAGAATAGAAAGCAGAATTATCAAAGAATTTAGAGAGAAATTAAGCGTATCTTCGTAAAAAATTACAAAGATACGCTTTTTGCTTTGCAAAAGCAAAAAAATTTGTTATAATGAAAGTATGAAAGATAAACACAAGGAAAAACGGGAAGGTTTTCTCTCTTCCTTCATCGGCGAGCCAACCCCCGCAAAAGCGTCGGGGCTTACCTTCACGCTCGCGGCGGCGGGGCTTGTGCTTTTGTCCTTTGCCTTTCTTTTGCTATTGGCAATCAGCGGGCTTGGCGTAGAAGGGGTAGAGAAAAAGGACTGGTACTTGTATTGCAGCTTTTTGCTTTCTCCCGCGGCGTTTGCGCTCGTGGCGGTTTTCGTTCTCCGTTGGACGGAAACGCCGATTTTGCAAGAGGTAAAATCGCAAAAATGCCCGCCTAAGTATTTTATCATCGCCCTTTTGTTGCAGGTCGGGCTTTTGTGTCTGTCCGAGCTGAACGAGTGGTTTTTAAGCTTCCTTTCTCGCTTCGGTTATGAGGATACGCCCATACTTTTACCGTCTATGGACGGTGTGGGGCTTATCGGCGTTTTGCTCGTCGTTGCGGTACTGCCCGCCCTGTTTGAAGAGTTTATCTTTCGAGGCTTGCTGTTAAAGGGTATGCGTTCGTTCGGTACGGCGGGGGCGGTTTTGATTTCGGGCGCGCTGTTTGCCCTCTATCATCAAAACCCGGCGCAGACCTTGTATCAATTTTGCTGCGGGGCGGCGTTTGCTCTTGTTGCGCTGCGCGCGGGGAGTGTTTTGCCCACCGTATTTTCGCATTTTTTGAACAATGCCGTTATTATCCTGTTGACCAAATTTGGAGCGACGGAATTTCCCGCGCCCGTGCTTGCCGCGGTAGTATCCGCGTCGGCGGTTTGCCTTATAGGGGCGCTTTCGTGGCTGTTATTCTTTGAAAAGAAAGGCTTTGAAAAGGAAGAAAATAAAACGGAGCGAAAAGCGTTTTGGCTTGCCTCTGCGGTGGGGATAGGCATATGCGCGCTGACTTGGCTTAGCGTGCTGATTTCGGGGATTTGAGTATGCAAAAGATTTATTTCGTGGTAGTTGGAAAAATCAAGGAAAGCTTTTATCGCGAGGCGGTGGCGGAGTACGTAAAACGTCTCTCCCGTTTTGCAAAGGTAGAGATAAAAGAGCTTGCCGAAGGGATAAATCCCGAGGCGGAAGCGGACGAGATATTACGCGCCTGCAAGGGGTATACGGTAGCCCTTGCCGTCGAGGGGGAAAAGCTGTCCAGCGAGGGCTTGGCGGAAAAAATATCCAAGCTCACGAGCGCGGGGAAGGATATCACCTTCGTGATAGGCTCGTCCTGCGGGCTTTCTCCGCGGGTAAAAAACGCCGCCGATTTTAAGCTGTCTTTTTCGGATATGACCTTTCCGCACCAGCTTATGCGCGTCATTCTTGCCGAGCAAGTCTACCGCGCCTTTATGATAAACGCGGGGTCGACCTATCACAAATAACCGTTTATCCGCATATAGTATTTCGTGGATATTTATCAAAGAATAGAGGGGATAAACGCCCCGAAGATAGTGATAGGGAAAAGCGTATTAGGGCGTAGCATATACGCGTTGAAAGCGGGCGAGGGCAAGCCTGTGGGCATCGTGCAATACGCCATGCACGGACGGGAATTTATTACCGCGCGCCTTTCGGTCGAGCAGTATAAAATCGGGGTTGCAAAAGGGAGCTGCTTTTTTATTCCCCTCGTCAATCCCGACGGCGCGCTTTTAAGTGAGAAAGGGCTTTCGTCCGTCGCGGACGAAGGGAAACGGCGGGAATTACTCGCGTTGAACGGCGGGAGCGAGGATTTTCGTTTATGGAAAGCGAATGCAAACGGCGTGGATTTGAACGTTAATTTCCCCGCGAGGTGGGGAAAGGGCGTTAAGAATACGAAACGGGCGGGCGCGGAAAACTATATCGGCAAAAAGCCTTTTTGCGAGGCGGAAACGCTTGCGCTCAAACGCTTTACCTTAAGAGTGCGCCCTGATTACACGGTAAGCTATCATACCAAGGGCGAGGAAATTTACTGGTATTTTTATCAATCAACGCGTACCTGCCCCCGTGATAAGAGGCTTGCCGAGATACTGTCAAGGAGTACGGGCTATCCCTTAGCCGAGGCGAAGGGGAGCGCGGGCGGATATAAGGACTGGTGTATTCGGCGTTTAAAAATTCCCGGCTTTACGATTGAGGCAGGGCAAGATTGCTTTTCTCATCCGCTTGAGGAGAGCGCGTTAAAAGATATCGTTATGAAAAACCGCTTTGCGATTTACGATTTATCAAAGGAAATAAACGAGTGAGAAAATTAACGAGAGTGGAAAAATTTATGCGCGCCGCCATTAAGGCGGCAAAACGCGGGCAAAACGAGGGCGAAGTGCCTATCGGCGCAGTTGTGGTCTACGAGGATAAGGTGGTGTCGCGGGGGTATAACCGCAGGGCGAAACTCCAGCTCGCCTCGGCGCACGCGGAGATGATGGCGATAGACAAGGCTTGCAAGAAGTTCGGCTCGTGGCGGCTGCCCGAGGGTTGCGAGCTGTACG
>JAZKXK010000013.1:0-3767 GCA_045611525.1 Candidatus Scatosoma sp.
GCTTACGGCTAAGGACGAGCTTGTGTTCGCGCACGGCGCGCTCAAAGCGCTCGCTTGTAACCTCATGAAGATTGCTAACGACGTGCGTTGGCTGGCTAGCGGGCCCCGCGACGGGCTTGGGGAGATTTTCATTCCCGAAAACGAACCCGGTTCTTCGATTATGCCGGGCAAGGTAAATCCCACGCAGTGCGAATCTATGACCATGGTAGCCGTACAAGTGATGGCAAACGACGTAGCGGTAGGGGTAGGTGCTTCGCAGGGCAACTTCGAACTCAACGTGTTCATGCCCGTTATCATCTACAACTTCCTGCAGTCGGTACGCTTGCTTGCGGACGGTATCACGTCCTTTGAAAGCAACTGCGTAACGGGTATTAAAGCGAATAAGGAAAAAATGCATCATAACCTTTACAATTCCTTGATGTTGGTTACGGCGCTCAACCCTTATATCGGCTACGAAAACGCGGCAAAGACGGCAAAGAAAGCGTATAAGGAAAACATTTCCTTGAAAGAGGCTTGCGTAGCGCTCGGTTTCCTTACGGCGGAGAAATTCGACGAAGTATTCCGTCCCGAGGAAATGGCGTATTCTCAAAAATAAACAAAAAGGTAGCGTATAGATATGAAAATCAGTTATTATCCCGGCTGTACGCTCAGGACCAAGGCAAAGGAGCTGGACGTAAGCGCCAGACTTTGCGCCAAGGCTTTGGGCGTGGAAATGGAGGAGATTGAAAACTGGCAGTGTTGCGGCGCGGTGTACAAAATGGGTACGGACGAAATCGCAACCAAGCTCTCCGCCGTGCGCGCGTTGGATTACGCAAAACACCACGGCGGGAAACTTTTGACCCTCTGTTCCGCTTGCCATAACGTTATCAAGCGCACAAACGAAGATATGAAGCATAACGACGATATCCGTTTCCGCGCGAACAATTATCTCAAGCTTGACGAGGCGTATAACGGGGAGACGGAAGTACTTCATTACCTCGAAATGCTCAAAAATGTAGTGGGCTTTGAGAATATCAAAAAAGCGGTGGTCAATCCCATCAATAGAAAAATCGGCGCGTATTACGGCTGTTTACTCCTTCGTCCCAGCGGCGTTATGGCGTTCGACAACCCCGAAAACCCGACGATTATCGAGGATTTCATTAAGGCAATCGGCGGTACGCCCGTCGTATATCCTTTCCGTAACGAATGCTGCGGGGCGTACGTTGCTTTGAAAAACAGCGAACTGCCTAAGCAAAAGAGCGCGAAAGTGCTTGCAAGCGCAAAGGAAAAGGGCGCGGAAGAAGTGATTACGGCTTGCCCGCTTTGCCTGTATAACTTACAGGTGAACGGCGGGGATATCCTGCCCGTGAAATACTTCACCGAACTGCTCGCGGAAGCGTTGGGGGTACAGGTATGACGAAAGAAGAACGTATTGAAAATCTCAACCGATTAAGCGGTACGGACGTAAGAAAGTGTATGAAGTGCGGCAAATGCTCAGGCCGCTGTCCCGCGTTCAAGGATATGGATATCAAGCCCCATCAGTTCGTTTCTATGCTCGCTAAAGGCAAGATTGAAGAGCTGTTGGAATGCAAAGCCATTTGGAACTGCCTTTCGTGTATGGCTTGCGTAGAGCGTTGTCCCCGCGGGGTTGAGCCTGCGGCGGTGGTAGAGGCGGTTCGCGACACAGTCGTGAGAATGCAGGGCAAAAACGGCATCAAGGCGGAAGAGATACCGCCCATCGTAGACGAGCTTATTCCCCAGCAATTGCTGGTCAGCGCGTACAGAAAGTATAACAAGTAAATCTAAAGAAAGAGAGTGAATGATATGCAAAGAATAGGTGTTTTTATTTGTTGGTGCGGCAGTAATATCGCGGCGACGGTAGACGTAGTTAAGGTTGCGGAAACCATTAAAAGCGAACCGGGCGTCGTATTTGCCGCTAACTATCAGTACATGTGTTCCGAAAACGGGCAGCAGCTTATCAAGCAAGCAATCAAAGAGCATAACCTCACGGGTATCGTAGTCGGCGCTTGCTCGCCCAGAATGCACGAGGCGACCTTCCGTAAAGCGGCGGAAGAGGCGGGCTTGAACCCTTATATGGTAGAAATCGCGAATATCCGCGAACATTGTTCTTGGATTCATAAGGATATGGAGGAAGCAACCGAGAAAGCGGTTATGCTCGTTCGCACCGCTATCGCCAAGGTAAAGCTCAACGCACCCTTGAAGGCAGGGGAAAGCCCCGTTATCAAGCGCGCGCTCGTTATCGGCGGCGGTATTGCGGGTATTCAAGCGGCGCTCGATATCGCAGACGCGGGCTTTGAAGTGGATATCGTAGAAAAGAACGCAACCATCGGCGGGCGTATGGCGCAGCTCGATAAGACCTTCCCCACGCTGGATTGTTCGGCTTGTATTTTGACGCCGAAAATGGTAGACTGCGCGCAACACGAGAAAATCGATATCCTTTCCTACTCCGAAGTGGAAGAGGTAAAGGGCTTCGTTGGTAACTTCAACGTAAAAATCCGCCGTAAGGCAAGATACGTAGACGAAAGCAAGTGTACGGGCTGTAAAATCTGTATGGAAAAATGCCCTGCGAAGAAAGGCGCAAACGCCTTCAATATGGGGCTTGACAACCGTCCCGCTATCCATATTCCTTTCGCGCAAGCTATCCCCAACGTTGCCGTTATCGACCCCGAACAATGTATTAAGCTGAAAACGGGCAAGTGCGGTATTTGTCAAAAATTCTGCGGCGTAGGGGCTATCGACTACGAACAAAAGGATACCTTTGTTGACCGTCAGTACGGCGCAATCGTCGTAGCAACTGGCTTTAAGCCTATCGCGCTTGACAACTTCAACGAATACGGCTATGCGGATAATAAAGACGTTATCACTTCCTTGGAGCTTGAAAGATTGATGAACGCGGCAGGCCCTACGGGCGGCGTACTGCTCCGTCCCTCGGACAAACAGCACCCGAAAGTAATCACCTTTATTCAATGCGTAGGCTCTCGTGATTCCAGCGGCTGCGGTAAACCCTATTGCTCCAAGATTTGCTGTATGTACACGGCAAAGCACGCGATGCTTATCCGTGAAAAATATCCCGATACCGAAGTCCACGTATTCTATATCGACGTGCGTACCCCCGGTAAGAACTACGACGAATTCCACCGTCGCGCGGTAGAACAGTACGGCGTAGACTATATCAAGGGTATGGTCGGGAAGGTATATAACGAAAACGGCAAGCTTATGGTACAAGGCTCGAACCTTATCGATAACGAGCAAATCACCATCGAATCCGACCTTGTCGTTTTGGCAACGGCTATCGAACCCGAGCCTTCGGTTAGAAAGATTGCAACCTTGCTCACGGCAAGTATTGACACCAACAACTTCCTCACCGAATCCCACGCAAAGCTTCGTCCCGTAGAAAGCCCGACGGCGGGCGTATACCTTGCGGGCGTATGCCAAGGCCCCAAGGATATCCCCGAAACCGTTTCGCAGGCGTCCGCTTGCGCGGCAAAGGTAATCGGGCTTCTCGTGAAAGATAAGCTCAAAACCAACCCTTGCGTAGCCCAGCCCGACGAAAATATGTGTAACGGCTGCGGTCAATGCGCAAACGTTTGCCCTTACGGCGCGATTACGTACGTGGATAAAGAGTTCCGTCTTGGCGGCGGTAAAACGGAAGTTCGCCGTGTAGCGACGGTCAACCCTGCGGTTTGCCAAGGCTGCGGCGCTTGTACGGTAACCTGCCCTTCGGGCGCAATGGATCTGAAAGGATTCAGCTCCAAACAGATTATGTC
>JAZKXK010000014.1:0-7960 GCA_045611525.1 Candidatus Scatosoma sp.
GCAGGAGTATGGGCTGCGTGTTCAAAAACCCGCAAATCGCTCCCGCGGGAGAGCTTATCGACAAAGCGGGCTTAAAAGGTATGCGTGTCGGCGGGGCAATCGTATCCAAGGAACACGCAAACTTTATCATCAACGACAAAAAAGCGACCTCAAGGGAGATAAAATCCCTTATCACCCTCGTCAAAAACGCCGTTTTCGCGCAGTACGGGGTATGCTTGGAAGAGGAAATACGCTACCTCGAATAAAAGGAGTTTACTTTGATTTTAACGGGAGATTACCATACGCATACGCCCTATTCCCACGGTAAAAATACGGTAGGGGAAAACGCGAAGCAGGCAAAGCTTTTGGGGGTGAAACAAATGGGTATTGCCGACCACGGCTTTGCGCATACGGCGTTTGGGATACGAAGAAAAGATATTCCCGCGTATAAAGCGGAGTGCGAAAGCGCGCAAAGGGAATACGGCGTAGAGGTACTTGTAGGGGTCGAGGCGAATATTTTAGGCGCGGACGGGCGCACCGATTTAAGGGAAGAGGATTTTGAAAATTTCGATATCTACCTTTGCGGTAAGCACGTTTGCGTGGCGTACGGTAAAGCGGGGGATTTCTTTGGCTACGGCTTAGGAAATTTCCTTGCGGACAAGCTCTTGAAACCCTCTAAAAAATTAATTGAACGCAACACAAAGGCGTATATCAATACCATCAAAAACAACCCCGTAGACGCCATCACCCACCTTGGCTACAAATGTCCTGCGGACGCGGTAGAGGTGGCAAAGTGCGCGGCGGACTACGGCACGTATATTGAATTAAACTCCAAAAAACAGCATTTGACGGACGAGGAGCTTATGCAAATCGTTCAAAAGACGGACGCGCGTTTTATCGTCAACTCGGACGCGCACGCAAAAGAGCGAGTAGGGGATAAAAGGCTCGTGGAAGAGCAGCTTGTAAGACTGAATTTCCCTTTGGAGCGTATCGACAATATCGACGGTCGGTATCCCAAATTCCGCTTTTCCGCGTTTAAGGAGAAGGGCAGATGAGCTTTACTACGGACGTGAAAAAAGAGCTGATAAGCCGCGGCGGCGGGTTGACGGGCAAGCAAAAGAAAGCTGCCCTCTCCGCGTTTATCAAAACGAGTGGTATCGTCGGCGTCAAGGACGGCGCGCCCAGCTTTTTTATCGTGAGCGAAACGGAGAACGTAGCCGAATTTTTCACGAACGCGTTTTTCGAGGTGTTCGGTACGGAGCTGCATATCACGAGCGCGACTATGGACAGAATGAGTGGCAGGGACAAGCTGCTTTTGCAATGCCCGCCCGCGAAAGCGGAAGAAGTGATGAAAGAGCTTGGGCTTGTCAAAAAGACGGGGGAGCTGCGCGAGGGGATATCCAAAGCGCTCGTAAGCGACGACGAAAGCAAAATCGCTTACGCCCAAGGCGCGTTTTTGGGCGGCGGGAGCTGTACCCTGCCCAGCGAAAGCGGGAAGACGGGATATCATTTGGAAATCGTGTTTGCGGAAAGGAAAACCGCGCGGGAGTTTTGCGAGCTTTTGACCGAGCTAGAGCTTATTCCCCGCCTCATCGAGCGCAAGGAAACCTTTGTGGTATATATCAAGAGTAAGGAGACAATCTCCGATTTCCTTTCGATAATCGGGGCGGACAACGCCTTGAAAAAGCTTTCCGCGCTCGTGGAAAAGCGGGATAAGGCGAATAGAAGCAACCGTGCGCAAAACTGCATTTCGGGGAACGCGGATAAGACGGCGATAGCGGCGGTAAAGCAGGTCGTAGCGCTTGAAAAGCTGACCCAATGGAGTGGGTATGCCGATTTAAGCGAGGAGTTAAAAAGCGTGGCAATTGCCCGCTTAGCCTTCCCCGCGAAAAGCCTGCAAGAGCTTGCGGACGAATTAAAAATCAGCAAAAGCTGTCTAAATCACCGCATTAGAAAGCTTTTGGCGCTTACGGATAAAGTAGAGAAATAAACTTATGACGGATTTTGTGCATTTGCATTTACACACGGAATACAGCCTTTTGGACGGGGCGGCGAAGGTGGACGATTTAATCGACCACCTCGTTAAGCATAACATCAACGCCTGTGCGATTACCGACCACGGGAATATGTACGCGTCCTTGTATTTCGCGGAAGAGTGCGTGAAAAAGGGAATTAAATATATCATCGGCTGCGAGCTGTACGCTGTGGATAATCACTTGGACAAGCGCCAAGGGAAAAACGAGCATATCGTCTTGCTTGCCAAGAATAAGACGGGGTATAAAAATATCGTAAAGCTGGACTCCCTGTCCTTTATCGAGGGGTATTACGGGGGGAAGCCTCGTATCAGCTACGACCTTATCAAACGGCATAGCGAAGGGGTCATTTGTCTTTCCGCGTGCTTGGCGGGGAGATTGCCCCAACTCCTTTTGAGGGGGGACTACGAGGGCGCAAAGCAATGGGCTCTGGAAATGAAGGAAGCGTTTGGAGAGGATTTTTATATCGAGCTTCAAGACCACGGCATCGCCGAACAAAAGCAAATTATCCCCGAGCTTATCAAGCTCGCAAGAGAACTGGATATTCAGCTCGTTGCAACCAACGACGTGCATTATATCGAAAAAGAGGACTGGGAAGCGCACGAGGTTTTGCTTTGTATTCAAACCAAATCCACTCTTGAAAATCCCAAGATGCGCTTTGACGAACACGAATTTTATATGAAATCGGGGGACGAAATGTTGGAGCTGTTCCACTACGTACCCGAGGCGATATCCAACACCCGCGCGATTGCGGATAAGATTGAAGAACCCGTGTTCGATCTCACGTCCAAGGGCGAGCCTATTCGCGACCAGTCGCTCATTCCCTTATATAAAGCGGAGGACGGCTCGTCTTCGCCCGATTATCTTACCCGCTTGACGTGGGAGGGCTTACCCAAGCGTTACAGCGAGATTACCGAAGAAATCAAAGAACGCGCGAATTACGAGCTTAGCATCATCATCAAAATGGGGTTTGCCGACTATTTCCTTATCGTTTGGGACTATATCAACTGGTCGCGCCTGAACGGGATTCCCGTAGGGCCGGGGCGCGGTTCGGGCGTAGGCAGTATCGTTGCGTACGCCATCGGTATTACCGACGTGGACCCGCTGAAATACGACTTGATTTTCGAGCGTTTCTTAAACCCCGACCGTGTGTCCATGCCCGACTTCGACGTCGATTTTTGTACCCGCAGAAGGTATGAAACGATAGAGTATGTACGGAAAAAATACCATCCCGAAAACGTGGCGCAAATCGTTACCTTCGGTACGCTTGCCTCTCGCGCGGTTATCAAGGACGTGGGTAGGGTTATGGGTGTGCCGTATGCGGAAACGGATAAAGTGGCAAAGCTTATGGACGGCAAATCGAGCATAGGAGAGCTTTTGGGACATAAGATACCCAAGCTTGAAAAGCAGCTTGCCGACCCGAATTTGCCCGAGGAAAAACGCGGGGATATCGAAAAGAACCTCGCCGAGCAAAAGAAGAAGAAAAACCCCGAATTTATCGAGGTATACGAAACCAACCCCGAACTCAAACGGGTCATCGATATGGGCTTAAAGCTGGAAGGTATGCCCAAAAACACTTCCGAACACGCCGCGGGCGTCGTTATCTGCAACAAGGTGCTTGCCGATAACGTACCCTTGGCAAGAAACGGCGACGATATCGTAACCCAGTTCGATATGAAAGAGGTCGAGGCGGTGGGAATGCTGAAGATGGACTTCCTTGCGCTTACCACCCTTACCGATATTCAAAACACACTGGAATATATCAAAGAGGGCAAGGGAATTGACGTCGATTTCGACAAAATCGGCTTAGACGTGCCTGAGGCATACCAGCTTATCTCGTCGGGGGATACCGACGCGGTGTTCCAGCTCGAACAAGGCGGTATGAAAAAGTTCATGAAGGAGCTTCAGCCAAGCTGTTTGGAAGACCTTATCGCAGGGATTTCCCTTTATCGACCTGGTCCCATGGACTTTATCCCCAAGTATATCCATAACAAGCATAACCCGCAGGATATCGTATACGATACCCCGCACTTAGAACCCATTTTGAAAAACTCCTACGGCGTTATCGTGTATCAGGAGCAGGTTATGCAAATATTCCAACAGCTCGCAGGCTATTCGCTTGGACAGGCGGACTTGGTGCGCCGAGCGATGTCCAAAAAGAAGAAAAAAGAGCTGATGGAGCAAAAGGACAAATTCATCTACGGCGCGCCCGATGAAGGGATTACGGGCTGTGCGTCCAAGGGGATTCCCGCCGACGTTGCGGCGAAAATCTTTGCGGATATGGAAAGCTTTGCGTCCTACGCCTTCAATAAATCGCACGCGGCGGCGTACGCCGTGGTCGCCTACCGTACCGCCTATTTAAAGCATTTCTATCCCAAGGAATTTTTGGCGGGTATCTTAGACGACCGTATTGATAAAATCGAAGAAGTTTCCAAATACATTATGTATATGAAGGAAAAGAATATTGCGGTGCTTCCCCCCGATATCAACCGTTCCAAGGATATCTTCTGGGTAGAAGGGGACGGGCTTCGTATCGGGCTTGGCGCACTTCGAGGGGTCGGTCAAGACGCGATTGCAGCCGTTATCAAGGAACGGGAAGAAAACGGACTGTTCAAGAATTTTGCCGATTTCATAACCCGATGCTGTAAATTTATCAACAAGCGTATCGTGGAAAGCTTGATTTACGCAGGCGCGTTCGATTGCTTTGGCTATGCGCGTTCGCAGGTGGCGGCGGTGTACGAGGACGCGCTCGCCCGCGTCAATGCTATGGAAAAGCAAAAGATGGGCGCGCAAATTTCCCTCTTTGGCGAGATTATCAAAGAACAAGCGGTGGAGATTGCTTATCCCAACATTCCCGAATACGAAATGATGGAAAAGCTCTCCAAGGAAAAATCCGTACTCGGTGTGTACGTAAGCGGACACCCCTTTGAGAAATTCCTGCCCCATTTCAAGGATAAGACCTTTAATTGCGCTATGCTCAACGCCTACACGGAAACGGAGGACGGGGATAAGAGCTATACGGAAATTGCCGACGGTCAACAGGTAACTATGGGGGGTATGATTTCCGCTTATAAAAAGCTAAAAACCCGTAGCGGCGCGTTTATGGCGTTCGTAACGGTGGAGGATTTGTTCGGCACGATTGAATGCGTCTGTTTCCCCAAGGTATACGAAAGAATCCGTCCTTTCTTGGAAAATGACCGCGTGGTATCCTTGTCGGGTAAATTGAGTATCGAGCAGGATAAAGCCCCCGCGATTATCGTGGATAAAATGAACGAGTTTATCTTGGACGAGGAAGCTAAAAAACCTACGGCGTTCGTGGAAACAAGCGCGGTGTACGCGCCCGTTGCGCCCGAGGTTAAGGCAGAAAAACCCGACGCGGAAAAGCGGCTTTGGCTCAACGTTTCCCAAATGGAAGACGAGGATATCGAGGAGCTTTTGGAAACGCTCTCCTACTATGCGGGGGAAACGCAGGTTTGTTTTGTAAAAGACGGCAAAAAAATGCTCTGTTCGCAAAAGGTAACGCCGAACAAGGCGCTGATGGCGGAGCTTGCAAGCTTTTTAGAGGAAAGCTGTATAAAATTGATTTAAGAGAGAAGAGGTATATGATATGAAACGTATAGGATTATTAACAAGCGGCGGCGACGCGCCCGGTATGAACGCGGCAATCCGTGCAGTCGTTCGCTCAGGCATTTATTTCGGTATGGAAGTGTTCGGTATCGAGCGCGGCTACGCAGGTCTAATGGACGATAACGTTATCCCTATGGAAATGCGCAGCGTTTCTAACATCGTTCAATGCGGCGGTACTCGTTTGAGAACGGCAAGATGCTTGGAAATGATGACGAAAGAGGGGCAGGAAAAGGCGGTGAAAACGCTGGAAAAGCATGGAATTGAGGGCTTAGTCGTCATCGGCGGCGACGGCTCGTTTAGAGGGGCAAAAACGCTCAGCGAGGATTACGGCGTACCCACCATCGGTATCCCCGGCACGATTGACAACGACTTGGAGTATACCGATTATACCTTGGGCTTTGATACGGCAGTAAACACTTGCTTGGATATTATCAATAAGCTCCGCGACACGATGACCTCGCACGAGCGCGTTTCCGTCGTAGAGGTTATGGGCAGACATTGCGGGGATATCGCGCTGTACAGCGGTATTGCTTCCGGCGCGGAAATCATCGTCGTTCCCGAAGTAGCGTTCGATATGCAGGATATCGTGGATAGGATTAACCGTTCAAGGGCGAGTGGTAAGCATTCGAATATTATCGTAATCGCCGAGGGGGTTATGAGCGCGGAAGAGTTTGGTAAACGCCTGCAGGCAAATACGGCGCACTCCGTCCGTCCTACCTGTATCGGACACGTACAAAGAGGGGGTTCGCCCACGATGGCGGACAGAATGTTGGCGGCGCAGTTTGGCAACAAGGCGGTGCGCCTTTTGAACGACGGTATCGGCAATAGAGCCGTGGGTATTCGGGATAATAAGATTATCGATATGGACATTATCGAGGCGGTTTCTATGAAGAAGACCTTTAACCACGAGCTTTACGAAACCCTGCAAATGATTTCTATGTAATAAATAAGACCGCTTTAAGGCGGTCTTTTTTCATGGCTTGTGAAAAAGCAGTAAAAAAGAAAAAAAATTTTCGTTTTGCTATTGAAATTTCCTAATTTCTGTTATATAATATAAAAGATAGAACTTGGGGAATGAGGTTATATGATTTTAACCGTTTGTATGAGTCCGTCTACGGACGTAACGATTGAGCTGGATTCGCTCAACGTAGGCAAAACGAATATTGTAAAAAGCAAGAGGCTTTCCTTTAGGGGGAAAGCGTTAAACGTGGCGGTGGGCGTAGCCCGTCTTGGGGGCGAGGCATACACCACGGGGCTAATGTACAAGGAAAACGGG
Organism: Candidatus Scatosoma sp.; assembly: GCA_045611525.1. Taxonomy (GTDB): domain Bacteria; phylum Bacillota; class Clostridia; order Christensenellales; family Borkfalkiaceae; genus Scatosoma. Next base: position 6,916 of record JAZKXK010000014.1, read on the forward strand.
TTTGTATTTGAGAACGTACTCTATAAAGAGGGGGTCAAATACTCCTTTGTTTGGAATAAAGGACGGGTACGGGAGAATTATAAATTCATCGATAACCGCGCTATGCTCACTGAGGTCAACGACGTGGGCGCGGAAATAGAAGAGGGCAACGCGGACGAGGTGCTTTTGAGTGTGCGTGCGCTTTCCGCAAAAAGCGAGGTTACCGTGCTTTCGGGCGGACTTCCAAGGGGGCTTTCTAACGAGTATTATAGAGAGCTTTCCCGCGCCGTGGATAAACGCTCGCTTAAAATCGTAGACGCCACGGGAGAGCGTATGTTTGCCGCGCTTGCAGAGGGCGCAGACCTTGTGAAACCTAACCTTGACGAGCTGGAGCATACCCTCGGCAGACGGATAGACAGCAAAGAGGCGATGCTTGCGGCGTGTAACGAGCTTTTGGAACGAGGCGCAAAACGGGTGCTTCTTTCGCTTGGCAGACAGGGCGCGGTGATAACCGACGGAAAGGAAAGCTACTATTGCAAGAGCCTGAACGTAGCCGTCAATTCGACGGTAGGCGCGGGGGACGGTATGGTCGCGGCGGCGGCGTTACAATTGCAAAAGGGCGCGCTCTTGCCCGAAATTTTGCGCGCGGGCGTAGCCGCGGGTACGGCGACGGTTATGGCGGTGGGGGATATCTCTTTCGCCAAGGAAAAATACGACGAATTGTTCAACTCGTTGCGGGTATCGAAAATTTAAGATAAAGACGGAGGATGGTCGTACTATTTTCCGTCTTTCGTCATATAATACAGTATTGATTGCAATGAAACGGGGGAAAACCCGTGTTTATGAAAAGCGTTTTACGTCGGGAAAGACGGGCGCAAAAAGACCGCAATACGCTTCTTACGAGCCAAAGGAGGAGAAAAAAGCGGTCTTTGATTTTTTTTGTAAAAATTTTAGAAAAAACGTCGAAAAACTATTGAAAAAATTATAAAAATTTATTATAATAATAATAATAGATAAGAAAAAAGAACGAAAATTATGCCTTTTGCATATAATAGGAGTGCGGTTA
>JAZKXK010000015.1:0-5978 GCA_045611525.1 Candidatus Scatosoma sp.
CGCTGTACCACCTGCTTTCACGCGGGGAGTTCCCGCGCCTTATTGTGCGCCGTAACGCCGCGCAGCGCGTTCCTTCCTACCCCTAAAATAGGCTCAAAAGGACGGCTCCAAAGTGAAAGGGTGGTTTTTCTCCTCATCCGCGCCTTTCAGCCCACGAGCGCAGTCTCTTTAAAAAGGAATTGAAAAATACCCGCTTTTTCATCGCCTTTATATCGTTTACTACACTATTATATACGCTTTAGAGTGAAAAGTCAAATGATTTTATTATTTATTTTTGAGCAGGTCGCGAATTTCTTCCAGCAATCTCGTATTCGCCGTCGCTTTTTCCTCGGCAAGACGAGCCTCTTGCTCCGCTTTTTCCGTTGCCAGTCTTTCCTCTTCCGCTTTCTTCGCCTGCTCTTCCGCTAAACGAGCTTCATAAATGGCAATCGCTTGCTTTTTGGATACCTTTTCTTCTAAGCGGATTTTCGCAATCGCTTTCTTTTCTTTGAGTTCCATACCGTCTATCATTCTCTCTCTTGCCGTTGCGATTTGATTCATCGTTCTCACAATCATAAACAAGACAAGCGCAACAATCAAGAAATTGATAATCGCGCTGATAAACGAACCCCAGTCGATATAAATGGAGTTGGCAAGGTCAACCGTAACGCTGTCTTCTAAATATGCAGGCTCGCCTAAAATCGTTACCGCGCCCGATAAGCCGTCTTTCCCCAAAATCATAGCAAGCAGCCAGTTGATAATCGGCTTTAAAACAAAGTTGCTAAGCCCGTTGACGATGCCCGTAAACGCGCCGCCGATGATAACGCCGACAGCCAAGTCAAGAACGTTGCCGCGCGTGATGAACGTCTTAAATTCCGCAAAGAATTTCTTAATGCCTCTTACTCTTTTTTCCATAGCATAACACCTCTTTTTTTGCGGTTTCCCGCATTTTGAATTCATTATACTACTTAGGGAAGGGTTTGTCAAGGATTTTTTATTCCTCGTTTTCAATCGCCGACCCATTCATTAAATCCAAAACGAAGCAAAGCTCTTCCCCCGTTTCCTTGCTCAAGCGGAGAAGCTCTCCCTTTACTTCTTTTCTAACGCTTTTTTCAAGCGCCTGTCCGTATGCACCAAGCAACAGCTTTTCCAAATAAAAAACGTCTTTAAGGCTATCGTATTCGTTTAAGGTTACTTCCCGTTTTTCCAGTTTCATTCCTCTTCCCCCTCGCTATTAGACGCGGACATACCCCCGTCCTTTTTGTTTTTAGGCGTTTTCCCGCTTATGAGCGCGGACAGCGTTTCCTTCCGCGCCTTATGCCGATTAGACAAGCTCTCCAAATCCTTTGCAAGCGCCGTATCCATAAGCAGGCGGGAATAAATTTTCGTCTTTTTTTCCAGTAAATCCTCTATCTCGCAAACCGCTTTTAACGCGTTTTTTTCCTCTTCTTTTTTATTTTCCTGCATAAAAAACCTCCCGTTTTATTTAGTATTTCATAAAACGAGAGGCACTATTCATTTTTTCTTGCCAAAGTCGCAAATATCCTTTAAGCTGCACGCCTCGCAAGCCGGCTTTTGCGAATGGCAGACCCGCCTGCCGTGGTAAATGAGCCAGTGATGCGCCTTCGACCAGTCTGCTTTTGGAACGGCTTTGCATAAGCCTTCTTCCACCTGCTCTGGCGTTTTGCCCTTGGCAAGTCCCAAACGGTTGCTCACGCGGAATACGTGGGTATCCACCGCAATCGCGTCCCCGCCAAACGCCACCGAGTACACGACGTTCGCCGTCTTTTTTCCCACGCCCGCAAGGGTCATAAGCTCTTCTACCGTATTCGGCACTTCCCCGCCGAACCTTTCAAGGATATCTTTGCTTGCGGAGAGAATATGCTCCGCTTTCATACGGTAAAACCCGCAGGAGAAGATATACCTCTCCAGCTCTTTTTGCGAAAGGGTTACCATTTTTTCGGGCGTGTTGTAGCCTTTGAATAATTCCTTGGTTACGATATTCACCCTCTCGTCCGTACACTGCGCCGACAAAACCACCGCGACCAAAAGCTCGTAAGGCGTGGTATATCGCAGGGCAGGCTTTGCGTTTGGGTATAAGCTTGCTAAAATGGCAAGCGCATTTTCCTTTTCCGTTTTTTTCATATTCAAAGTATAACACACTTTGAAAAATTTTGCAATTATCGCAAGGGCGTTAGCGAAAGTTTTCCGCCGACAAAATCCATTTTATAAAATCCCTTAAACGAAGAATACCGACCCGTTTTCAAAACCGCCTTTGCGCGGGGCAAAACCCTCGCGTCAAAGCGAACGCACAGCCCGCAGCCTATCCTCGCCTCTTTGGGCGCGGATACCGTCGTTGCCGTAACCCCGTACCGATATAAACGCTCCGCGTAATCAAGGCTATGCGCCCGAGAACGGAACACCGCCAAAACCGTCATGTCATATGCGCCTCCTTTTGTGAATACTATATTCTATGAAAAATCCCTTATTAGAGGTGCGTTTATGATTTATTTCGACAACGCCGCCACGGGCGGCAGAAAACCCGACGGGGTGCAAACGGCTTTCGCTTCCGCAATCAAGGTATGCGCCAACCCCGGCAGAAGCGGGCATAAGCTTTCCCTCTCCGCCGCTAACCTCGTGCAAAATTGCCGTTATGCGCTCGATACCTACTTCAACGGGTACGGGTTCGACCAAGTCGTTTTCACCAAAAACTGTACGGAAGCGCTGAATATCGCCCTTTTCGGCGTACTGGAAAAAGGCGACCACGTCGTCGCCTCTTGTATGGGGCATAACTCCGTTTTGCGCCCCTTGGAATACCTGAAAAAGGCGGGCGTTATCACCTACGATATTTGTCCCTTGCACGAGGACAATATCCGCGCCGAGGATATTGTAAAGCTGTTAAAGCCCAACACAAGGTTGGTTGCCATCACTTCAGCTTCCAACGTTACGGGCGCTATCCCCAACCTGCCTTCCATTAAAAAAGCCCTGCCTAAAGAGGTGCTTTTGCTTTGCGACGGCGCGCAGGGCGCGGGGCATTTGGATATTAAAATACAGGAGGCAGGTATTGATTTACTCACCGTTGCAGGGCATAAGGGTATGCTTGGCGCGCAGGGCAGCGGGGCGCTCCTTTTCTCTCAGCGCGTACTCCCCCGCCCCCTTTTGTTCGGGGGTACGGGGTCGATGAGCGTGTCCTTGGATATGCCCGATTTCTACCCCGACGCCTTGGAGGCAGGCACGCTGTCCGTACCCGCCATCGCTTCGCTGTTAGAAGGCGTACGGTATTTGACCACCCGCCAAAAGGAAATCGAGCGCACTCTTTTGGAGCTGACAAGTTATCTTATCCGCGCCCTTTCTGCCTTGAAAAATTTCGTTTGTTATTCCAAGCCCAACCCCTGCGGGATTGTCGCTTTCAGGCACACCAAAATCCCCTCGGACCAGTTTGCGGATTTGCTTTCCTCTAAGTACAATATCGCCGTGCGCGGGGGCTTGCATTGCGCGCCTCTTATGCACGAGGCGCTTTCCACCCTCGATTGCGGGCTGGTGCGCGTTTCCTTTTCCCATTATAATAAGCCTCGGGAAATCGACGAGCTTCTCTTGGCTTTGAACAAGTTAGATTTGCTTTAGCCTATCGACGACGGCGCGGAGCTTCCGCCTTTGCGCACCGTCCAGCATAGGCGAAAAGCTTTGATAAAACGCCTCTATGTCCTCGTTGGAAAGCGTGCCTGCACGCTTGCCCTTTTCCGCTTCGGCGAGAATACTTCTAAAAATGTCCGTATTGCTTTTGCCGTGATAGGCAGAGGCAATTTTTTTGGTCAGCTCTTCCGCCGTTACCCCTTCCTTTACGTCCTCTTTTGAATAGTCCTTAAAGCTTTTCATAAGCCCTCCTTTTTTTCACGAATTTTAGCGTTCTCCGCGTATATTATACTATGGAAATTTTAATGCTCGTGTTATTGTATTACCTCTCCCAAAACCCCGATTTTGCCGAAAGCGTCAAGCCGTTAATGGAAAAACTCAAAAATTCCGAGCAAATGTTAGGCTTTTTGAAGGACTTATCCTCTTTCACGCAAACGTTCAGCACATTAAAGAGCGAACCGCCTAAAAAGGAAGAACCGAAAAAAGAAAAACCGCAATCCCCCACCGAGGGAATTGCGGATGAATTTATTCAAAATATATTAGACAGCTACCTTAAAAAATATTAGAAAAGCCGCTTTAAATAATACTAAAGCCGCCGTTGACGGGTAAATCAATCCCCGTTACGTACTCGTTTTCTTCCAAATACAAAACGGCTTTCGCCACGTCCTCGCCCGTGCCAAGTCTTCCCATCGGGATTTCCTCTTTCAACGCGGAAATTTCTTCCCTCGAAAAACGGGCGTTCATCGGCGTATCGATAACGCCGGGGGACACGCTGTTGACGCGGATTTTCGACCAGCCCAGCTCTTTGGCGAGCGCCTTGGTAAAGCCAAGCAGCGCGGCTTTGGACGCAGAATACACGCTCTCGCAGCTTCCGCCGACCTCTCCCCAAACGGAAGAAATATTGACGATAAGCCCGCTTTGATGAGAAATCATACCCTTCGCAGCCTCGCGGGCGCACAAAAACGCTCCGCCCATATTTACCGCCATAAGATTTTGATATTCCTCGTAGGAAGTATCCTGAATTTGCTTTACGAGCGCCACGCCTGCATTGTTGACGAGAATATCCACCCGCCCGATTTTTTCAAAAAGAGCGATTACCTCGTTCTCCTTGGAAATATCCGCGCGGTAGATTTCTACCCCTTGCAGTGCGATTTTTTTCGCGCTCTCCTCGTCGCGGGAATATACCGCGCACACGCGGTAGCCTTTTTTCGCGAACGCAAGCGCTATGCTTTCGCCGATTCCGCGCACACCGCCCGTTACCAAAACCGTTTTCATCTCATACCTGCCCCGCCCGTTTATAATTCGGGCGTTATTTTTTCTATGATTTCCTTTGCGTTTTCTTGCGGGCTTTTTTTGTCCACCTGCACGATATAGTCGGCTACGCTCTCATACACGGGCGCACGCTTTTTTAATAACGTTTCCAAATTTCCCGTTTGTAATAAGGGTCTTCTTTTATCCCCCGACAATCGCTCCTTTAGGGTGGAAGGTTCCGCTTTTAAATATACGATTTTCCCCTTTTCCTTTAAGAGAGCTACGTTTTCCTCACGCAATACCAAGCCCCCGCCCGTGGCGATAATCCAGCCGTCTTGCCCGGAAAGCTCTTTAACCGTTTGCGTTTCCAACGCGCGAAAATATTCCTCGCCGTGCTTAGCGAATATCTCGCTAATCACGCCGTATTTTTCTTCGATAAGCGTATCCGTATCCACGAAGGGCTTGCCCGTTAAGCGGGAAAGGGCTTTGCCTACCGTGCTTTTGCCCGAACCCATCATACCGCATAAGACAAGATTCATTTCTTTAAGCCTACCATTGCCGCGATATAGCTGTTTGCGCCAAAACCGCAAACCACGCCCTTACAAACGGAAGAAAGCACGCTGTTATGGCGGAATTCCTCTCGCGCGTGTACGTTAGACATATGCACCTCGGCTACGGGGATATCGATTGCCGCAATCGCGTCGCGAAGGGCGTAGCTGTAATGGGTAAACGCGCCGGCATTGAGCAAAATCCCTTGACAGGTCTTATTTAAGTACGCTTCGTGGAGCTTATTGACAAGCTCGCCTTCGATATTGCTTTGGAAAAACTCCGTCTCGTCGCCGTTGTTTTTGGCAAACGCCGCGATTTTTGCGTTGATTTCGTCTAAGCTTTCCGCACCGTAAACGCTCTTTTCGCGTTTACCCGTCAAGTTCAAGTTTACGCCGTTGATAATTAAAAATTTCATATATTCGTACCTCTTATATAGTTTTCGTACAGCCCCTTCGCCTCTTCGTCCAAAGGAGTTTTATCCGTATACAAACAGTCGGCAAAATATGCCTGATAAAAGAGCATCGCCTCGCCGTTGAGGGTTTTCAGTCCCTTTTCCTTCGCGAGCG
>JAZKXK010000016.1:0-2052 GCA_045611525.1 Candidatus Scatosoma sp.
AAAAGTTGATCACGAAAGCAGTAAATACCTACGATGATAACATCGAATACGAAGTTACGAAGAAAGATGCTAAAGGCAAAGAAGTTACCGTTAAGAACGTAAAAGACGGTGCTAAAAAGCTTGCAGCTCGTCGTGCAATCATGGCAAAAACCTACGACTTGCAGGAAATCAAGGGCTTCAACGAAAAGAAGAGCGAATTCAAGGCAAGAACGGCTGACGTTCAGCATCCTTTGATGGACAAACTCTTCAATGAAATTGCGCCCAAGTACGCTGCTCGTAAGGAAGAGCTTGGCCAAGGCGGTGGCTACACGAGAATTTACCTTCTCGGCGAACGTCGCGGCGACGGCGCAGAAGTAGCGGTTATCGAATTGGTATAATTGCAAAAAAGTCAACAGCCATACGCTACAGCGTGTGGCTGTTATTCTTTGTTAAAAAGCATTTACAAATGAGATGAAGTATGCTATACTATAATAGCAATTAGAATGTTCAAGAGGCGGTTATGTACTCACTAAAAGAATTATACAGAATAGGCAAAGGTCCGTCTTCTTCCCATACCATCGGGCCGGAACGCGCGTGTAAACTGTTTTTAAGCGAAAACCCCAAGGCGGATTCGTTTACGGTACGCTTGTACGGGTCGCTTGCAAAAACGGGCAAGGGACACGGCACGGACAAGGTTATCGAGAGCGTTTTGCCTTGCGTAAAGGTAGAATTTGACGAGGTTTCGCAGTGTCCTCATCCCAACACAATGGATTTGATTGCGTACATGGGTGGCTCGAAGGCCGCCCAAATGCGCGTTTACAGCGTTGGCGGCGGCGCGATTCAAATCGAGGGCAGAAAGGATACGGAGGGGGCTAAGGTCTATCCCCACAGTACCATGGCGGATATCCGCGCTTACTGTGAGGAGAACAAGCTCCGTCTTTGCGAATACGTGTTCAAGTGCGAGGGCGAGGGGTTAAAGGACTACCTCTTAGAGGTTTGGAATACTATGCAAAGCGCCGTAAAACGCGGAGTTTCCGCCGCGGGGGTTTTGCCCGGCGGGCTTAACGTGGAGCGCAGAGCGCAGGTACTCTATCGCGGCGTGGTAGAGGACGAGGGCGCGGAATTTAGAGAAAACCGCTTGGTGTGCGCGTATGCGTTCGCCGTAAGCGAAGAAAACGCCGCAGGCGGCACGATTGTTACCGCCCCGACTTGCGGAGCGTGCGGGGTTTTACCCGCTGTTTTAAGCTATTCTAAGGAGCGTAAAGGGTACACGGACGAGGAGATTGTAAACGCCTTGGCAACGGCAGGCTTGATAGGCAATCTTATCAAGACGAACGCGTCCATATCGGGCGCAGAATGCGGCTGTCAAGCGGAAATCGGCAGTGCTTGCTGTATGGCAACGGCAGCGTTAGCGGAGCTTAGAGGGCTGAATTTGGGGCAAATCGAGTACGCTGCGGAAGTGGCGATGGAGCATCATTTAGGCTTGACCTGCGACCCGATTTGCGGGCTGGTGCAAATTCCCTGTATCGAGCGAAACGCAGTGTCGGCAATGCGCGCCATCAATGCGGCGTCGCTTGCGTACTTTCTTTCGGATAGCAGGAAAATTTCCTTTGACCTTGTGGTAAAAACAATGTACGAAACGGGGAAAGATTTGCGCCACGCGTACAGAGAAACGGCGGAAGGCGGGCTAGCAAAGCTGTATAAGAAGTAAGAATGAAGGGGGCAGGTACGCGTTGAAACGCAAAAATGTCCCTCTTTTTTCAAAAAGAAAAAAAGTTAAAAAAATTATAGAAAAAAGCCAAAAAACGCTTGACAAAAGTGTGGAAATAGATTATTATATACAAGCACTGTTTGAGTGCGATTTGGCACACGGCCCAATAGCTCAGTTGGTTAGAGCGCCAGCCTGTCACGCTGGAGGTCGACGGTTCGAGCCCGTTTTGGGTCGCCAAACATGCCTTGGTAGCTCAGTCGGTAGAGCAGCAGACTGAAAATCTGCCTGTCGGTGGTTCAATTCCGCCCCAAGGCACCAAACACACGCCGGTGTAGCTCAATGGCAGAGCAGCTGATTTGTAA
>JAZKXK010000017.1:0-6215 GCA_045611525.1 Candidatus Scatosoma sp.
CGGCTTGCTCGTAACGCTTGCGGCGACCTTGCAAGGACAAAAACCGCAGTACGCATTAGAGGGGAGCGTGTTTATCGGCGGCGCGGTAATTCAATGGCTGCGCGACGAAATGCGCTTTTTCACGGAAAGCCGCGACGCGGAATATTACGCGCGGAAGGTACCCGATACGGGCGGGGTATATATCGTGCCGGCGTTTACGGGTATCGGCGCGCCGTACTGGGATATGTACGCCAGAGGCACCATCGTGGGCATTACGAGAGGCACGAAACGAGAACACATTATCCGTGCGGCGCAAGAGGCGATTGCCTTTCAGTCCGCTGACCTTGTTTATGCAATGGAACGGGATATGGGTATGCCCTTGAAGGCGTTAAAGGTAGACGGCGGGGCATCGAGAGATGGCTTTTTAATGCAATTTCAGGCGGATATTTTGGGCGCGGAAGTGGTAAAGCCTTGCTCGCATGAAACGACGGCGCTTGGCGTAGCGCGTCTTGCGGGGCTTACCGTGGGACTTTGGAAGGATAAAAAAGCGCTTTCTATCGCGCAAAAGGCGGACAAGCGGTATTTGCCGAATATGTCTAAAGAGGAGCGTGAGGAACGCCTGGATAAATGGCATAAAGCGGTAGAACGCAGTCTTGGCTGGGAGTTGCCTTAAACGAATAAATAACGCCGACGTGCGTCGGCGTTTTGCTTTAGATAGGATGCGCAAGCTTGATAAGGCGTTCTTTGGTGTTGTCTTTTGGGTTGCATACCGCGTGGAAAAGCAGGTTTTGCAAGACTTGGGAAATATGAGGCGCGGGAATCTCCAAATCCAACAAATCTTTGCCTGAAATCGCAAGCTCTTTCAAAGTCAAGGGCGCGCCCTCTTTTCTCATTTGCGCTAAAAGCTTGCGCCAACGCGTGCAGGTGGGGGCGGGGGAGAAATCGTCCGTACAGGCGGAAAAATCCGCTTGCTTGAGAGAGAGTAAGTCCTCTAAAATGGGATAGTGCGCTACGAAAAAACGGCGCAGCTTATTTTCGCCCGTTTGGCAATTAAAATCGTACATATGCCATTCAATAAGAGCAGGTATGCGTTCAATGACCTTTTTGGGGGCTTTTAAGCGGGTCAGCGCCTCTTTTGCGAGCCTTGCGCCCTCTTCGTGATGGGCGTAGGAGTTGCCGTCGCGGATTGTGCAAAAGGGCTTGCCGATATCGTGCAAGAGGGCGGCGAGCCGCACGTTTTCGTCCGCGTACCAAGCGGCGCGTAAGGAATGCTCCAAAACGTCGTGCTTATGAAAGTCCGCCCGTTGCGCCATACCTTTGCCCTTGGCAAGGTCGGGGAAAATCCGCGCGAGTACGCCCGTTTGCTCCAAGAGCGTAAGACCGTGGTAATGCCCGTTTTTTACGCCGTATTTTTTATCGGCGGAAAGGACAGCGCAAAGCTCGGTATACACCCGTTCGGGGGAGATGTCGTCAATGAGGTTTGCGTGAAGAGCTGCGCCCTGTAAGCAGTCCGTATCGGGGGTAAAGCCAAGCTGTCCCGCTTGTCTTGCTAAACGCATTAGTCTAAGTCCGTCCTCGCCAAAGACTTTATCCGCAGGCGCGACGGTGGAGAGTCGTTTTTCCTCTATGGCGGGGATACCGCCAAGCGGGTCGCAAAATGCGCCAGTTTGGATATGGAAATACACGGCGTTGCAGGTGAAATCCCGCCTTTTGGCGTCGAGGCGAATATCGTCCGTAAAAAAGGTTTCGCTGGGTACGTGTACCCCTCTAACGTATTTATCGGAGCGAAACGAGGCGTATTCGTATTCCACGCCGTCCGCGTCCTTGCACTTGACAGTACCCGTGTTTTTGAAGATAGATTGAATAAATAAGCCTGCCTTTTGGGCTGTGCTTGCGAATTCCTCAAAGGACATAGGGGAGCAAATATCCCAGTCCCGCGCGCCCGTGTTCTGCGTTAAACCCGCTAAGAAATCGCGGACTGCGCCCCCCACGAGATAGAGGGGCTTGTCGCAGGCGTTTGCAAGCTCGATAAGCCGTTTTGGGAGCAGGTTTTGCAGATTTTGGCGCATTTTTCTTTCCTAAACAAAATTTTTTATATTTACAGTATAACAAATTCAAAAATAAATTGCAATTCTTTGAAAAGTGTTATATAATAGAAGAGGTAATTTTTTTACAAAGGATAATGTATGTATCATATTATCTTCAATCCCGTTGCGGGGAAGAAAAAATCGGTTAAAAATTTGCGCGCGGTTACCGCCGAGCTGGATTTGCGCAATATAGAGTACGAGGTACACGAATCCTGCGCGGTACGCGACGCGGAGAGTATTGCCTTTTCTTTAAGCGAACGCGGGGAGAAAGAGTTTATCGTTCTCGGCGGGGACGGGACTTTGCACGAGGTACTCAACGGATTGAACGACCCCGCGGGCTGTAAAATCGGGTTAATTCCCTCAGGAACGGGCAATGACTTTGCCGAGAAGATGGAAATTCCCTTGGACGCCAAGCAGGCGATTTTGCGTATCTTAGACGGCGAGGCAAGACCTGTGGACTATTTGCAGGTGGGCACGCGTAGGTGTATGAACGTTGCGGGGCTTGGGATTGACGTGGACGTTTTAGAACGCTGTCAAAAGGGAAAACTCAAGGGGAAGATGAAATATTTAATAAGCTTAATCAAGAGCTTATTTACGTTTAAGGGATACCGTGTACGCATTGAAAGCGAGGGCGGGGCGGAAACGCACGACGTATTGATTTGCGCCGCCTGCAACGGTACGCGCTTTGGCGGGGGGATAAAAATCTGTCCGCCTGCGGTTGAGGACGACGGGCTTTTGGACGTTATTGCGGTAGATTGCATCGGCGGGAAATGGAAAATCGTAAAGGCGTTTATACAGCTGATGAAGGGTAGAATTATCGAATATCCCTTAACGACCTATTTCCGCTGCGAACGGGTACGGTTTTTACCGGAAACGCCCTGCACGGTGCAGTTAGACGGCGAGCTGTACGAGAATATGGCGTTTGACGCAAAAATTTGCAAAGGGTTGCTTTTTTATTAAATGGTTACAAACGGACGCTACAAAAAAATACTCGACGCAATGCCTCAAGGGGTGTTTGTATTCGATAATAGGCTGCGCGTGAAGTTCACGAACGCGGCGTTTAAGCGTTCGGTTTTGGGCGGTATGCAGGGGCATGGGCATTTGGCGCAAGCCTTTTACCGCGTTATGCAGGCGGCGGTAGAGGAAAGGACGGAGAAGAGCGAAACGGTGCATACTTCCGTCAATCGCAACGGGCATACGGATAAGGTTTCCACCAACATTCGGGTGCTGCCTTTGGATAACAAGGGAAAGCTGTTTTTGGGACTTACGGACGGGAACTATCATACGGAAATCGAACGGGAAATGCTGGCGGCGGGACAAATGCAAAGAAGACTGCTCCCTGCGGGCAAGAGCGTTTGCGGCGTGAATTACGCGTATATGTATATTCCGCGCTACGGCGTGGGCGGGGATTTGCCCGACGTGTACGAGCTGAACGGACAAACCTACGGGATTTTGTGCGACGTATCAGGTAAGGGCATTTCCGCGGGTATGCTGTCTGCGTTTATGAAAGCGGCGTTTGATAAGCAGCAGCCCGATTTGGCTTTGGCGCTCTGGCAAGTGAACGCGAAGTTTAACGAATTGAATCAGGACGAGCGCTCGTATATCACCGTGTCGGCGGTGCGCATCGATAAAAAGGCGGGGCTACTCCGCTATGCGGTGGCAGGGCATAACGTACCGATACTTCTTCGCAATGCCTTGGGGATAAATGAAATCGAATCGCCCGCGCCGCCTATTTCCAACTGGATACAAGGCTATGCCTACCGCGAAAACGAAATACCCATTGAAAGCGGGGACTTGCTCGTGATGTGTACGGACGGGGTTACCGAGTGCGTAAACTCCGCAGGCGAGCAGTTTGGAATCGAACGGGTGGAGAGCGTACTTATGCAATCGCGGGGGGCGGAGGATTTTATCGCCAAGCTCAAATCTGCCCTCAGTGTTTTTTGCGGCGGAAATTATACGGACGATATCACGGCTGTGGCGTTCGATTTATAAGGAGATAGTATGGATATCGTAAAGCTGCATCCCGAATGTAAGGATAATATTTGGGGCGGAGTAAAACTAAAGGAAAAATACGGTAAAAAAACGGATAAAAACCCCGTAGCAGAAAGCTGGGAACTTTCCTTTCACAAGGACGGACCTACGCGCTTAGAGAACGGTAAAACCTTGCAGGAAAGCGTAACGGATAAAGATTTAGGAGTAAATTGCGACGGTTTTCCCTTTTTTCCGATGCTCGTCAAGCTAATTGACGCGAAACAGGATTTGTCTGTGCAGGTGCATCCGTCCGACAGCTATGCTTTGGCGCATGAAAACAGCTTCGGGAAGACGGAAATGTGGTATATCGTAGAGGCAGACGAGGGTGCGGGTATTTATCTTGGGTTCAAGCAACAAGTAAGTCGCGCGGAATACGAAAATGCGATAAAGGAACATCGCTTGACGGAGCTTTTGAACTTTTTCGAGGTCAAAGCAGGGGAGTGTTATTTTATTCCGTCCGGAACAATTCATGCCATCGGGACGGGGTGCCTGATTTGTGAAATCCAGCAAAACAGCAACCTTACCTATCGCGTTTACGATTATGGAAGAAAGGATAAAAATGGGAACGAAAGGGAGCTGCATATTGATAAGGCGCTCAAAGTAACCTCGTTAGAAGGATATAAGTACGTTCCGCTTGGTTTAAAATCGGCGCAGGGCGATTTACTTGGGCTGAGTAAGTATTTTACGACGACTTCGGTGCGCGTACAAGGGAACAAGCGGTTGGCTGAGGATAAAAACTCGTTCAAGTGTATTACCTGCGTACAGGGCGAAGGCAGTGTGGAAGGCAAAAAGATTGCCTTGGGGGATAGCTTCTTTATCCCTGCGGGGTACGGTGAAGTTTATCTGCAGGGAGATATGAGTTTGATTATGGCGGAAGTTCGTAAATATTACGTTGGGATTGACCTTGGCGGTACGTTTATCAAGGGCGGTATCGTCGACGATTTAGGGAATATTATTTACAAGGATAAAACGCCCACCGAAGGTGAAAAGGGCGGGGATAAGGTCGCGGAGAATATCGCGGGGCTTGTCGAGAGTCTGCTCAAAAACACGGGGCTTTCCGCTGGCGAGGTGCAGGGTATCGGTATGGGCGCGCCCGGTATGATAGATAGTAAAGCGGGCGTGGTCATTTATTCCAACAACCTGCATTGGAAGGATCTTGCCGTGGCGAAAAAGGTAAGCGATTTGACGGGCATCAAAGTCAAGATTGCCAACGACGCGAACGTAGCAGCGCTCGGCGAGGCGAAGTTCGGCGCGGCGAAAGGCTGTCAAAATATGGTTATGTTCACGCTCGGTACGGGCGTTGGCGGCGGGATTATCGCCGAGGGTAAATTGATTGAGGGGAACAAATCTGCCGGCGCGGAAATCGGGCATATGGTAATCGTAGCCAACGGCGAACAGTGTACCTGCGGGAGAAAGGGCTGTATGGAAGCGTATTCGTCGGCAACTGCGCTTATCCGCGACACCAAACGCGCTATGCAAGCGCATAAGGATAGCAAAATGTGGGAGATAGGGTCTTTGGACGAGGTAACGGGCAAAACCGCGTTCGATTATAAGGACGTCGACCCGTACGCGAAAGCCGTTGTGGATAGTTATATCGAACACTTGGCGTTTGGTATTACGAACGCGGCGAACGTGTTCCGCCCCGAATTTGTACTCCTTGGCGGCGGCGTTTGCGGTGAGGGCGACGCGCTGATTAAGCCCTTGCAGGCGATTTTGGATAGAGATTTGTTCGCGGGGGATTTAGGCCCCTACGTAGAGATTAAGGTAGCGGAGCTTGGAAACTCGGCAGGGCTTTTAGGCGCGGCAGCCTTGCTTATGGATTGATAAAACTTTTTTAGAAAAAGGGATAAAAAACAGTTGACAAAGCTTGAAAAACATTCTATACTATATAAGCACTTTAATGAGACAACAGTGCGAGCGCTTTCATAAAAACATTTTGCATCCATAGCTCAATTGGATAGAGCGTCGGTCTACGGAACCGAAGGTTAGGCGTTCGAGCCGCTTATGGTGCGCCAAGCAAAAAGGCTATGCAATCGCATAGCCTTTTTGCTTGGCAAACCGACGGGAGCGACAGCGTACGTCATGGTGCGCCAGGTAAATACGTTAATCTAAAGTTTT
>JAZKXK010000018.1:0-1884 GCA_045611525.1 Candidatus Scatosoma sp.
TGCAGGTATTGCCCTCGGTTAAATTCCGGCTTACCGGTTTTGCCTCGCCTATCGTACAGGATATCGACGAGGGGATTTTGGATATGAAGGAGCTTGCCGACCTTTTAGAGGCGGCAATCGACGAGAACGCGCCCGCGCAAACCAAGGACGGAAAATATATCCGCAGCGGCTTCCATAAGGAGCTGGACGAGCTTCGCAATATTCGCGATAAAGCCACGCAAATTTTAGAGGATATGGAAGCGCGTGAAAAGGAGCGTACGGGGATTAGAACGCTCAAAATCCGTTATAACAAGGTGTTTGGGTATTATATCGAGGTTTCCAACTCCTTCAAAGACCAAGTCCCCCAAGAATACATTAGAAAGCAAACATTGACGACGGGCGAAAGGTATATCACCGAGGAATTAAAAATTTTCGAGGAAAAAATCCTTACCAGCCACGAAAAGGCGCTCCAAATCGAGGCGCAGCTTTACGCACAGCTTTTGCAGGTGCTTTCGCAAAATATCGAAAGCCTAAAAACGGTTGCGGGGGCTATTGCGCTCCTGGATTGTATCCTTTCCTTTGCAACGGTGGCAAAAGAACGCCGCTATGCGCGCCCTAAAATCGTAGAAGCGGGACAGCCTCTTAAAATCGCGGACGGACGCCATGCCGTCGTAGAGGCGATATCCAAAGACCGTTTCGTTCCCAACGATACGCTTTTGGACAACGGTGAAAACCGTTGCGCGATTATCACGGGCCCTAATATGGCGGGTAAGAGTACCTATATGCGTCAAGTTGCGCTGATAACCATAATGGCGCATATTGGCGCGTTCGTTCCTGCAAAGTCGGCGGAAATCCCGCTTACCGACCGTATTTTCACCCGCGTGGGTGCAAGCGACAACCTTATTTTCGACCAAAGTACCTTTATGGTGGAAATGACGGAAGTGGCGACGATTTTGCTTCACGCAACCCAAGACAGCCTTTTGATTTTGGACGAGGTGGGCAGGGGTACAAGTACCTACGACGGACTTTCCATCGCTTGGTCGGTGATTGAATATCTAACCGAACACGTCCGCGCGAAGACCTTGTTTTCTACGCATTATCACGAGCTTACCGAGTTGGAAACCAAGCTTGACGGCGTGAAGAATTACAAAGTAACCGTAAAGGAATTAAACGGCGCGGTGGTCTTTTTAAGAAAAATAGCAAGGGGCGGAGCAAACCGCAGTTTCGGTATCGAGGTTGCGGCGCTTGCGGGCGTACCCAAGGAAGTAACAACCCGCGCGAAAGGCATTTTAAAAGCGCTTGAAAAGAGCGATATCGCTCGCGGTAAAATCCAAACGGAGTGGGCGGAAGAGGAAGTTATTCAAGAGAAACAGCTCACGGAAGTCGAGCGCATTTTGGCTGAGGTTGATATGAACACTATGTCGCCTATGCAGGCGTTTATGCTGATTAGCGATTTAAAGGATAAAGTGGACGGAGATAGATAACGATGCCGAAGATTAATATTTTACCACAAAGCGTGTTTAACAGGATTGCGGCGGGCGAGGTCGTCGATAGACCGTACTCGGTTGTCAAGGAGCTTGTCGAAAACGCAATTGACGCAGGGGCGACGGAAATTGAAATTTATATCGAAAAGGGCGGCAAACAGCTCATTCGCGTGGTCGACAACGGCTGCGGTATCGAGCGCGACGATTTACATTCCGCTTTCTTGCCGCACGCAACGAGCAAGATTGCCAAGGCGGAGGATTTGGAGAATATCTTAACCTTGGGGTTCCGCGGCGAGGCGGTAGCCTCGATTGCGGCGGTATCCAAAATGACGATTACTTCCAAAACGCAAACGGGAAAGTGCTTTTCCCTTTCCTCGGACGGCGGTAACGTCGGCGCGATTACCGAGGCGGCGGGGGATAA
>JAZKXK010000019.1:0-9064 GCA_045611525.1 Candidatus Scatosoma sp.
GTCGAAGAACAAATTGAAAAGGTGCGCCCTAACCGAATCTTCGGTGGGTGCTTCGCCGGGACGAAGACGACGATACAATTCGTACAAGCCGTCCGATTCGCTCTTAGCCGTATCCTTTGCCAAGGTGGACGCGATAATCTTATCGCCGGGGAACAAGTCCTCGATTGCGCGATTCGAGCCGTAGCCGAGGGCGCGCAAAAGCACCGTAACGCAAAGCTTTTTCTTTCTGTCCACGCGAACGTAGAGCGCGTCCTGCGCGTCCTGTTCGAGTTCAAGCCATGCGCCGCGGTTGGGCATAACGGTGGTGGCGAACATTTCCTTACCCGTCTTATCCTTGCTCGACGCGTTGTACACGCCGGGGGAACGAACGAGCTGGGAAACGATAACGCGCTCCGCGCCGTTGATGATGAAAGCGCCGTTTTCGGTCATGAGGGGTAAATCGCCCATGAACACTTCCTGGTCGACGACTTCGTTTTTCACCTTGTTGACAAGGCGAACCTTTACGCGCAAGGGAAGCGCGTAGGTAGCGTCTCTCGTACGGCACTCTTTTTCGTCGTACTTGGGTTTATCGCCAAATCTGTGCTCTAAGAAATAGAGTTCAAAATGGTCGGAGTAGTCGGTGATGGGAGAGAAGTCCTCAAACACCTCGCTAATGCCTTCTTCGATAAAGGCATTGTAGCTGTCTTTCTGGATTTCAACGAGGTCGGGAATGTCGATAACTTCGTTGATAGAACCGAATTTTCTTCTTTCGGTCTTGCCATACTTTTGAATAGGTAAATCCATTTGTTTTTTTGCTCCTTGCAAATTTTTTTTCAGCGATCTACCGAGTATATCTTTTCATCGATAAAAATCGAAATTTTTGTCTTGTTTTGAAAAAAATTGTATCCTACGCTTTACTTTTGCGTTCCTTTGCGGTATAATATATTATATAGAAAGGATTTTTCGCCCGATTTCCCCATTTTTCGAGGGTTTTTCGCTTATTTTTTTGCTTAAAAATCCGCTTTCGAGCGACAGTACACCATTTTAAGCATAATGATACATTATCTAATTATATAGCCCCGAAAAAAAGTTGTCAAGCGATTTTGAAAGGCATAAATAAATTTTTTTGAAAAAAATCCAAAAATTCGCAAAAGGAGACCCTATGCGCATCGACAAATTCTTAAAGGTTTCCCGAATTCTCAAACGCCGTACGGTGGCGCAGGAGGCTTGTTCGGGAGAAAAGGTACTTATCAACGGCAAGGCAGCCAAGCCCTCGACAAACGTTAAGATAGGCGACGTCGTAGAGGTTTTGTACGCTTCGGGCGTACTGAAATTCCGTATTTTGAATATCAAGGAAACGGTGAAAAAGGACGAAGCCGCTTCCCTTTACGAGGTGATTGTATGAAAAAGTATTCCGTTTGCGCCATTATTTGCGCGGCAGGCAAGGGAAGCCGTACCGGCTTTGAAAAAAATAAACTCCTCGTCCCCTTTGAAGGGAGCACGGTGCTGGAGAAAACCCTTTCCGCGTTCGACTTTCCCTTAATCGATGAAATTATCGTTACTGCTTCCCAAAAAGACTTTGCCGAAATTTCCGCCCTTTGCGAGAAATTCCCCCGCACGAAAGCTTTGCTTGGCGGAGAGGATAGGTCGCATTCCGTTTATAACGCTCTCCAAGCCACGAATGCGGATATCGTACTTATCCACGACGGGGCAAGACCCTTCCTTTCGAGAAAAATAATCGAGGGCTGTTTACATAGCGTCCAAATTTACGGCAGCGGGATTTGCGCCGTGGAGTGCAGGGATACGGTTGCGCAAACCCAAAACGGTAAAATCGTAAGCGTACCCGCAAGGGATACCCTGCGCCAAATCCAAACCCCGCAGGGCTTTTTCAGGGAAAACCTTTTAACCGCTTATACGCGCGCCTTTGAGGAAGACGCGCCCGCCTATACGGACGACTCGTCCGTGTTCGCCCGCTACTGCGGCGCGCCCGCCCTTTGCGCGGGCGAACGCGGAAATATCAAAATGACCTACGCGGAGGATTTTGAAAACCAAGCCACCCGTTGCGGGTTCGGCGTAGACACCCACGCCTTTGGCAAGGAGCAGGACTATATCGTGCTTGCGGGGGTCAAAATCCCCTCGGCAAGCGGGCTTATCGCCCACAGCGACGGCGACGTTTTGACGCACGCGCTTATGGACGCGCTCCTTTCGGCGGCGGGCTTGAAGGATATCGGGCATTACTTCCCCGACACGGACGAAAAATGGAAGGGCGCGCGCTCTATGGATATGTTAAACGCGGTCATGGGTATGCTGTATGATAGAAATTTAGCGGTGAAAAACGTTTCCATCGCCGTGCAAGCGGAAAAGCCCCGCCTTGCCAAATATATAGACGAAATGAAAGACGCCCTTGCGTGCGCGTTGAAAATCGACCCCTCTTTCGTGGGGATTTCCGCCGGCACGAACGAGGGCTTAGGCTATATCGGCGAGGGCAAGGGTATTACCGTAAACGCCTTCGCGCTACTGAAAAGCATGAATTGAAAAGCTTTGCTTTTCATAAGTAGGCTTACGCCGTGAATTGACGGCATAGCCGTCGTGAATCGCCGACAAAGTCGGCGTTATTGTAATAGTTCCACAACGTCTTGCTATGCAAGACAATTCACGTCCCGTCAGGGACTATTCATGCCCGTCAAGGCAATTCACGCGCCATTAGGCGCAATTCACTTATAACGGAGTTCCCTATGGCAAAACAAAAAGCACCTACAACGCAATTCGTTTGCTCCACCTGCGGGTTTACCGCGCCAAAGTGGCTTGGGAAATGCCCCGACTGTGGGAATTTCAACACCATGCAAGAGGAAATCGTGCGCGTGGCAGATACCCCTAAATTTGATAACCGCGTAGGCATGTCCGCGATGAAATCGCGCGCGCTCCCCTTATCCCAAATCGGCTATGAAAAATTCGAGCGGGTAAAAAGCGGGATTGACGAATTCGACACCGTGCTTGGCGGGGGGATAGTCCCCGGCTCTCTCGTACTTCTTGGGGGCGACCCCGGTATCGGCAAATCCACCCTGCTTACGCAGGTTTCGGCACACCTCGCCCAAACGCAAACCGCCCCCACACTCTACGTTTCCGCCGAGGAAAGCTGTTCGCAGGTAAAAATGCGCTGCGAACGGTTAGGGCTAAATTCTTCCAACCTGCTCCTTCTCAACGAAACCTGTTTAGAGGATATCGAGGCAAGCCTTGGCGAAAGCAAGTTCGTCGTTATCGACTCTATCCAAGCCGTGTATACGGAAACGCTGTCTTCGGCGGCGGGGTCGGTAGGGCAGGTGCGGGAATGTGCCGCAAAGCTAATGCGGATTGCCAAATCGCAAAATATCACCTTTTTTATCATAGGACACGTTACAAAGGAAGGCTCCTTGGCGGGTCCCAAGGTACTGGAGCATATTATGGACACCGTGCTGTACTTCGAGGGACAGCAGGAAGACCACTTTAAGCTCCTTCGCGCGGTGAAAAACCGTTTCGGCTCGGCGCAAGAGGTGGGCGTGTTCGAGATGACGGACGCGGGCGTGAAAAGCGTGCAGGACTACGCGGATATCTTTCTTTCGGATACGAGAGGTCTTGCAGCAGGCTCTTCCGTTACCCCCACGGAAAGCGGAAACCGCTGTATGAACGTGGAAATTCAAACGCTGATTGCCAAAGCCCCCTACGCTCAGCCCCGCAGAATGAGCCTTGGGATTGACTACAATCGGCTGGTGGTGCTTATCGCCGTTTTGGAAAAGCGCTGCGGGATTCCCTTCTTCAACGCGGACGTGTATATCAACGCTATGGGTGGGATAAAGCTAGACGAACCGTCCGTTGACCTTGCCGTATGCGCCGCCTTGGCAAGCGCCGCAAACGATACCCCTATCGATAAATACACCGCCCTCTTTGGCGAGGTGGGCTTAACGGGCGAGGTTCGCCCCGTCGCCCGTGCGGATAAACGGGTAAACGAATGTATCAAAACGGGCTTCAAGCGGGTGATTCTCCCTGCTAAGAATATCAAGGCTTGCGATAAATACAAGGACAAAATCGAGCTTGTCCCCGTACAGTACGTAGGACAAATGCTGAAAGCGTTAAGTAAATAAAAAACGGGCAGGTATGCGTTAAACGCATACCTGCCCTCTTTCTTTATACGATTATAACATGGTTTTTATGATTTCCTCACGGGGCTTTGCCGAAAGGTAAGCAGGGGGGATATCGAATAAGGTCTTACACCCCTTCCCGCCCTCTTGGCTTACTCTATACACCGCTCTTGCGCAAGATACCAAAACGCTTGCCGTAAACTCGGCGTTAGAATCCAGCTTTAAGGAATATTCGATAATATGCTTATGCTCGCCGTCCTTACCCGTAACGCCGCTGCGCACGACTACCCCGCCGTGGGGAAGCCCTGCGTGCTTTTCGTTCAGCTCCTCTTGGGAGATAAAATGCACGGTGGTTTTATAGGGCGCAAAATAGTTGGGCATAGTCTTGATTTCCTGCTCGATACGCGCCTTGTCCGCGCCCTCTTTGGCAACGACGAAGCACTCTCGTTCGTGCTTTTCGTCGGTGGCTAGCACGGGCGTTTCCCCCTTCCTTACCGCGTCTAAAGCCGATTGCACGGGCAGGGTATACTGCTTTGCGTCCGCTACGCCGTCAATACGTCGCACCGCATCGGAGTGTCCTTGGCTGACCCCCTTTCCCCAAAAGGTATAGTCCTGACCGTTAGGAAGAACCGCCGAGGAATACAATCTTGCCAAAGAGAACATACCGGGATCCCAGCCTGCAGAAATGAGGGCTACCGTCCCTGCTTTTTGACAAACTTCCTCTACCCCTTTTAAGTGCGCAGGGATATTTGCATGATTGTCAAAGCTGTCCACCACGTTAAAAAACTGTGCGAGATAGGGGGTTTGCTTAGGCAAATCGGTCGCGCTGCCCCCGCAAATCACCATGACGTCGATTTTATCCTGCATGCTTTCCACGCTATCCGCCGAAAACACGGGGATACCCGTCAAGGTCTTGACACTTTCGGGCGCACGGCGAGTGAATACGCCGACCGCGGTTAAATCAGGATTTTGTTGTATAGCCAGCTCTACCCCTTTGCCAAGGTTGCCGTAACCGTAAATACCAACGCGAATACTCATATTCTACCTCAATGGCTTTTATTGCTCCCATTATAGCACATGCGAGCGCTTTTTTCAAGCGCTCGCATACAAAAAGTTTTACCAAAGCTCTAATTATTTTTTATGATAGCTATGCACATAGCTTATGGATAAGAAGAGAACACACTTTTCTTAAATTGCCACTTTTCCGTTTGTACAAACCACTACCGTCGCAGGCACGGAAGTATTCCACCCGACCCCTTTTTCGATTGCATACCATTCTGCCGTTGTACCATTAAAGGTAATACTCGTTAATCCGTCGCAATTATAGAACGCAGAACTACCGATAGAAGTAACGCCGTTGCCGATAGCCACGCTTGTTAAGCTGTCGCAATAAGAGAACGCCCTATGACCGATAGAAGTAACGCCGTTGCCGATGGTTACGCTCGTTAAGCCGTCGCAATAGCGGAACGCTTCATCACCGATAGAAGTTACGCTGTCGGGGATTTCTATACTCGTTAATTTATTACATCCAACGAACGTATAAGAAGCAATACTCGTTATGCTGTCGGGGATTTCTATACTCGTTAAATTATCGCAATCATCGAACGCACCCTCGCCGATACTCGTTACACTATTGGGAATTTTAATACTCGTTAATCCGTCACAATCCCTAAACGCATCTTCGCCGATACTCCTTACGCCATTGCCGATGACTACACTTGTTAATCCGCTACACCTCCAAAACGCATGAGAAGCGATACTCCTTACACCATCAGGGATTTCTATACTCGTTAATCCACTACATCCCTCAAACGCCTCCTTTTTAATATATGTTATACCATCGGGAATTATAAGTTCCGTTACAAGCTCATTATTCAAATACAAATTTCCTGCATAGTATAAAGGATTTGAAACCCACGCTCCAAACGAAATATTACACCAAGCCGTCAAGTCCGTGATATATATACTCGTCAATCCGTCACAATTCTCGAACGCACCGTCGCCGATACTCGTTACGCCATTACCCATTAACACGCTCTTTAATTCGCTACAATTATAGAACGCATAAGCGCCAATACTTTTTACACTGTCGGGGATTTCTATACTCGTCAATCCGCCATATCCATAAAACGAATATTTTTTAATATGTGTTACACCAGCGGGGATTACCAATTCCGTTACAAGTTTGTTCTTTAAATACAGATTCTCTCCATAACATAAAGGATTTGAATCACAATGTTCAAACGAAATATTACACCAAGCCGTCAAGTCAGTGATATATATGTCCGCTAACCCTCTACACTTATAGAACGCATCATCGCCAATACTTTTTACGCTGCCTGGGATTTCTATACTCGTTAAATTATCGCAATCCTCGAACGCACCCTCGCCGATACTCGTTACACAATCCGGTATAACAATATCCGTTAATGTCTCATCTTTCAAACTCGTAATTTTACAATAGCCAACCGAAGATGTGAAATGGAATAATTCCATCCCATCCACTAAACTCCACTTTGCTGTGTACGTTACATTTGTCGCGAGAATTTCAAACGTATAAGAAGGCTCGCTTGTTAATAGTTCTTCTCCGTTATACCAACCTGTAAACACATACCCAATATTCGTATATGCCGTTACCGTTGTTTCATCGCCAACTTTATACTGTCCGTTTAACGAAGATACGCTTCCTGCGTTTGCATCATTACACTCCAGTGTTACAGGAACAACAATCCAATTTGCTGTATAGGTTACGCTTTCTGCTGGCATCTTAAACGTATAAGAAAGCTCGCTTGTCAACAATTCGTTCCCATTATACCAACCTACGAATACGTATCCGTTATTTGTGTACGCCGTTGCCGTTACTTCTTCACCAACTTTATATTGTCCAGACAAGGTTGAAACCGTACCCGCGCTTGTATTATTGCTAACAAGTGTTACTTTGCACCATTTTGCTGTATAGGTTACATTTTCCGCAGACATCTTAAACGTATATGAAAGGTCGTTTGTCAACAACGTTTCTCCGTTGTACCAACCGATAAAGGTATATCCACTGTTGGTGTACGCCGTTGCCGTTACTTCTTCGCCTACCTTATATTTTCCAGACAAAGTGGAAACCGTGCCTGCACTAGTATTATTACTGCTAAGTGTTACTTTGCACCACTTCGCCGTATACGTTGCCGTTTCTGTCGGCATTTCAAACGTGTAAGAAAGCTCGTTTGTCAACAGCGTTTCTCCATTATACCAACCGATAAAGGTATATCCACTGTTCGTGTACGCCGTTGCCGTTACTTTATCTCCGACGTTATATCTTCCGTTTAATTTGGAAACCGTACCTGCACTAGTATTATCACTAGTAAGCGTAGGCGCTTTAATCCACTTTGCGGTATACGATACTGCAAAGCCCATTTGGAAGGTATAGCTTTGCTCTTCCGTTACGCGGTTATCCTCGCTATCATACCAACCAAGCCAAGCGTAGCCGCTATTTGTGCTTGCGGTAATGGTAACATAGCTATCATATTTATGTTCGCCGTTGCCCGTTACGGTACCGCCCTGCGTGGTATTTAACGTAACCATATAATCGTTTGCTTCCCACTCAGCCGTTAAGGTAACGTCGGTTGCAATATTCCACACGCCGATACTTTCCCCATTACCGTCCGTTAAAAGCGCACCATCATACGACCAACCGAGGAAGGTATAGCCCGTGCGGGTGGGTTTTGCAAGCGCATAAAAGTCCTCATACGTAAGCGTTTTTGTCGTTGCGGATAACTCATCCCCGCCGTTTACGTCATAAGTAACGGTGTACGTATTCGGGGTTTTATTTGCATACAAATGAAGCCCCGCCCATAATTTTTGCGTTTGATAACGCGTACCGTCTAAGGTTTCCCAATAATTAAAGGTATAGCCTTTAATTTGCGGAACGTAGTCTACCGTGTATTCGTAACCCGCGTTTGCGTACGATAAATCTAATAATTTTTCTTCGTCCATATAATATACAGATACGGGGAAGCTCCTAAACACATCTAATTCGTACACGTTTACCTGCACGCCGTCCTTGGACGTTACTACTATGTAAAACTCGTTAGAGCCGTCTTGCAAATAACCCTTCATCCCTGCCGCCATTTTGGTAGGGATTTCCGTTTGTCCAAGCTTATCGTAATACAATCTCCACGTACTGTCATCCGAACAAATTACTTTATCCGCAAGCGATACACTGTCCGTTTCGCCGTCCACAAGCATAAATATCTCTTTTTCTTCCATGCTTGCACCGTCCACACTTAAAATGATAGCGGACTGTTGTTTCCAAGTTGCATAAATAGTAATATTCCCCGTTACCGTGTCCGTGGCAAAATCCCACATTTCATTGCTGTTTTGCCATCCGCTAAACGAATAATTTTTTCTAGACGGAGATTCGGGGGCGGTAAGCTTGGAATTTCCCTCTACCGTAACGGTAATACTGGTTGCTCCGTTCGAAAACGCACCGCCGTTCGCTTCATACGTTACCGTATACGTTACGGGCGTTTCTTCACCGATAATACTCTGCTCGACGCTCGTCGTACCGCCCGTGTTATCCTTGTCGCCATCATCTTCACCGCAACCGACAAAGACTGCCATTGCAAAAGATAAACACAGTGCAATTAATCCGCTTCGCCACTTCTTCTTCATATAAAGCCTCCCTTGATAGCAATACGCTATATTCTGAATAAATTATATAGCAAAATGTTATAATTGTCAATAGGATAGAGGGTGAAAAATGAAAATTTTCCAAGAACGGTTGATAGAGCAACGAAAACTCAATAATCTTACGCAAAGACAAGTCGCCGACCTTTTGGAAATCGCTCAACCCTCGTATATTCGTTATGAAAACGGCTCCGCAGAGCCAAATCTTCAAAATCTTGTTAAATTAGCCGATTATTTCGACGTTTCCGTCGATTATTTGCTCGGCAGAACGGAATATTGAACAGCAAAAAAGC
>JAZKXK010000020.1:0-2640 GCA_045611525.1 Candidatus Scatosoma sp.
GCTTTACGCTACAACCGATAACTTCTTAAAGACATTTAAGCTTAAATCCCTTGCGGTATTGCCCGATTATGAGGAGCTTATGCGTAAAATCGCAGAACTCAACGCAACCGACGAGGTATCGAGCAACTATCTTTACGAGAAAGACGTTTATAATCCCGATGAAGACCCTGAAGCGAACGTTCAAGAAGCGGGAGATTTCGATTTACCCGATTTTCATCAGGATATCGAGGACGGCGTTATCCAAGTACAGTAAAAAACAAAAAATTACATACTTTCAGGCAACCTGCCCATATTGAAGATATGGGCAGGTTGTTTTTTATTTTGGCAATCGTTTTGATTTCCGTACTCTTTCTTTTGTTTTTCCCTGTTTATTTGGAAACGGACGGACATTACGATATGAATGGAAGAAAGCTTGCCTTTTCCGTCAACGCTTACAAATTCATCAAGCTTTTAGGCGGATATATTGCAACCTACCCAGGCGGGCTTGCCGTGCA
Source organism: Candidatus Scatosoma sp. (assembly GCA_045611525.1). Classification (GTDB taxonomy): domain Bacteria; phylum Bacillota; class Clostridia; order Christensenellales; family Borkfalkiaceae; genus Scatosoma. Next base: position 495 of record JAZKXK010000020.1, read on the forward strand.
TATTTCGCAAAAGAAAGCTATTTTAATCCCGTATTCGCAGGTAAATAACGAGAGAAAGAAATTTTCAATTATCCGTACCTTTCGTTTAAAAACGCTTGTTGTAACCACGGAAACGGGGGCGGAATACTTATTGCCCGTATCTTTAGTGCAAGCAGTTTTTCGCGCGGTCTTTATAGGTATGGGCGGTAAAAAGGAAAAGCTGGAAAATAATCTTTGGCTGACTGACGGAGATATTTTACGCTTTTCCGTTACTTTTATGGTTCGGTTTAATTTGTTTATTATTTTAAGAAACTTTTTAATATTTTTAAAGGAGAAGATAAAGACAGTATGGCAGAAAAAATCAACGACTTAATACACTCTTCCTTGGAACGCTTGGATTCCATTACCGACGTGAACACCATCATCGGCAAACCCATCGTTACCGCAAGCGGATTTCAAATTATTCCCTTTTCCAAAGTAACTATGGGCAACGTTTCAGGCGGGGGAGAGTACGGCGACGTCAAGGTTGTCAAAGAAACGGACGCCTTTCCTTTTGCCGGGGGAAGCGGTGCAGTCGTGAGTATGAAACCCATGGGTTTTATCATTGACGACGGTAAGGATTGCCGAATTTTAAGGGTAAGCGAAGAGCCTATCGACAATTTAATCGAACGCGCGGGGGAAATCGTCCGCGACGTTATGCATAAGGAGTAAGCGTTGATGAAAGTAAGAGCGTTTGGCTTTAGATGCGTCGCCGTTTCCCTTTTTAGCGCGCTGTTTTGCCTGTATTTTGCGCCAAATCACCCTAGAAGGGTATCCGCCGAAGAAATCACGCAGGGCAAGGCAGAATGCGTTATAGAGCTTTCTTCCGGTCGGGTCTTATACGAACACAACGGCGACACCCGCTTGCCTATGGCAAGCACAACAAAAATCCTAACGGCGATTACGGTCATCGAGCTTTGCGAAGATTTATCCAAAGAGATAGAAATCCCCGAAAAAGCTATAGGCATTGAAGGCTCTTCCGTATATCTTAAAGCCGGAGATATTTATACGGTTCAAGAGCTTTTATACGGTTTGATGCTACGCTCCGGAAACGACTGCGCCGTGGCGCTCGCCTTGCATTGCAGCGGTTCTATTCAAGAATTTTCCGCAAAAATGAACGAAACGGCGCAAAAAGCGGGGGCGCTGCACAGCCGATTTGCAAACCCGCACGGTTTGCCGCAGGAAAATCATTATACGACGGCGCGGGATTTGAGCTTGATTACCCGTTACGCTATGCATAACCCCGTTTTTCAGGAAATCGTCGGCTGTAAATATTTTGAGGCTCGGCACTGGAAGAATAAAAATAAATTACTTTTCAGCTACGAAGCGGCAATCGGCGTGAAAACGGGATATACCAAGCAAGCGGGGCGTTGTCTTGTTTCAGCAGCTAAAAAGGGGAATATGACCTTAATTTGCTGTGTGCTCAATTGCGCACCTATGTACGAACGCTCGAAAATGCTCTTAGAAGACGCCTTTTCAACTTATCAGCTTACTCCGCTAATCAGGGAAGGCACCCAGCTAACGGCAGGTAAAGAAAAAGGGGTCGTTAAAGAAACTTATTATTATCCTTTAGCGCAAGGGGAAGAAGAACAGTTGGAAATCCGTACTTTTCTTGCGGATAAAGAGTTGGGAAAATCAAAAATATTAGGACAATTTGCAATATATCTTTCAAAACGGTTGCTTTTTTCAGGGAATTTATATAAACTATAAGAAATAGCACACGAAAGGTAGATTTATGAGAATTAACAAGTTTTTAGCAGAGAAAGGCATCGCCAGCAGACGGCGTGCAGATGAAATCATCACCGCAGGGCGCGTTACCATTAACGGTCAGCTTGCGACGCTCGGCGCAACCGTTGAAGAGGGGGACGAGGTCTTTTTAGACGGCGTACTCTTATCTAACGACGAAAAGAAAGAAGAATATTATATCATGAATAAACCCAAAGGGGTAATGTGTACCGTTTCCGATGACAGAGGCAGAAAAACGGTTATGGATTTACTTCCCGAGGGCGTTGGCAGAGTATTTCCCGTAGGCAGGCTTGATTACGCTACCGAAGGGCTTTTGCTCTTCACCAACGACGGCGATTTAGCTTTCCGCTTGACCCACCCCACTACGGAAATCCCTAAAACC
>JAZKXK010000021.1:0-4622 GCA_045611525.1 Candidatus Scatosoma sp.
GAGCGCCTTTGGACGGACGGAGAGAATTTGAGAAGGTTCGACGAAGAAAAGGGCGACTTTTAATTTTTTTTATTGAATTGAATGGGCTTAGGTTCGCCGTAGGCGGGCTTAGGCTTGCGCGTTTTGCGCTCTACGATATAATAGATAGGCTCTTGCGGTTTTTCCGCAGGGGCTTTTTGTTCGGGCGGGGGCGCGGGTTTATCGGGTTTTCGTTTTTGCGTTTGGTATGCCCAGCCGATTTGCGCAAGGCGGGCGATATGCACTCCTAAAAGGCAAAGGATAAACAACAGGATACACCAAAGCAAGCCCTTGACGGGTGCGGAAATGATAAGATAGATATACATAAGGACAGTATACAAAAAAATCTTTGTCATAAAAAGGCTAAAAATGGAATAAGGAGGCGCGGTTTGTCGCATACTCAAAGCATGGACAAGCTGGAAAATAAAACCAATCAAACGCAACCTACCAAAGAGCCTCAAACGAATATGGGCATTTTGCTTTCAAGCAGGGACGCCGAGGAATACCGCGCGTACAAAAAACAAAAAAAGATAAGCGAAATTTCTTTAGCGTTTGCGCGCACCGAAACCCCGATTGAGGGAAGGTCAAGCACCGAACGGGTATGCGAACACGCCATCCGTTTGCGCCAGGCGGCGATTAAGGTCAATCTTCGCAAGCTTGCGGAGCTGAAAGACCGTTTCGCTAAAACGGCGATTAAATTAGATTGCGCCATCGGCAACGGAGAAACGGCGGTCAAGCTCAAAGCGCGGGAAATCCGTATGGCGAGGCGTATGAAAGCGAAAGAAGTAAGCGTGGAAGTGCCTGCGTCCTTGCTTACGACCTGCCGCTTTGGAGAGATTAAGAGGGAACTCAAAAGATTAAAGCGCGCGGCGAAAAAGACGCCCGTCAAAGTATGTATGGACAAAAATTATCCCTATGCCACCATAGGGCAGGTTGCCCGTATCGCCTCTGCCGTCGGCGCGCAGTATTTTTCCGTACCCTATTTTGCGGGCTGCGAAAAGGTGAGGTTAGACCTCGTCGGCGGGTGCAAATTAGAAGTTAGAGAGGTGGAAAACTTAGAGGACTTCAAGAAAATGATAGGGGCAGGTGTGGGACGAGTGATAACTTCGCGCGTTTGGGAGCTGTATACCGAATGGATGAAGGAAACGGAAAAAATCGCCGCGTTTACTCCTAAAACGGAAGAGGAGCCAAAGCCCCAACCCGCGCCCGAAGTCAAGCGGACGGAGTGCAAGCCCTTGCCGCCCGCTTTGCCACTTCGCACAAATCCCGAAACCGATTACCGTTGTCGTTTAGAGGGAACGGAATTAAAATTCTACTAAGTATATCCGCGCGTTACGCGCGGATATTTTTATAAGCGCGCGCATAGAATAAAGCATGAGAAAAAGCTTGATTGCCGTGTGTACGGCGGTAGTGATAGGGTTTATAGCGGCGTTGGGACTGTGTATGCAGGTGCTTTTGCGCCCTCAGTCCGTTTCCGCGTTTGCGCAAGGGAGTATGAAAATCGTATTAGACGCGGGACACGGCGGGATTGACGGCGGGGTGGTCGGCAAAAAGACGGGTATAAAGGAAAGCGATATCAATTTGCAAATTACCTACGCCTTAAAATCGGTGTTGGAAGACGCGGGCTTTGAAGTGGCGCTAACGCGAAAAACGGAGTCGGGCTTATACGGCACGACGGCGAAGGGCTTTAAGAAAAGGGATATGCAAAAACGCAAGGAAATCATACTTCAAGCCGACCCTGCCCTTGTCATTTCCGTTCATCAAAATTTTTATCCTTCGCAAAATTCGAGGGGCGGGCAGGTGTTTTACCGCAAAGAGGACGAAAAAAGCCAAGCCCTCGCGCTCGCCTTGCAGGATAGCTTAAACGGGCTGTATCAGGAAGAGGGGGTAAAGAATAGAAAGGCGGCGGAAGGGGAGTTTTTTATTTTAAACTGCCATAGCTGCCCGTCCGTCATCGTGGAATGCGGGTTTTTGTCGAATTATGCGGACGAAAAGCTTTTGACGGGCGAAAACGGACAAAAACGCATCGCGGAGAGTATCGCGGCGGGCGTTTTGTGATATTTTTCAACCCTGACTGCTTAAAAAGTGCCGTAATCACTTGAAATTTATATTTCTATGTGCTATAATATAATGTACCATTATATTAAGCGGAGAAAGGTATGCTCACGGAAAGAGAGGTATTGACGAATAGACAAGCGGCGCAGTTGAACCCCGTCGCGCTCGCGTTCGTGGGGGATACGGTGTATTCCCTCTACGTGAGAGAACGGCTTTCCTTAAGCGGCTGCGGCAAGGTATCGCAGCTTCAGCGGGTGGCGGCTACCGTAGTTTCGGCAAAGGGTCAAAGCGAGTTTTTGGACAAGCTGTTGCCCCTCTTTACCGAGGAAGAGGCGGAGATTTTCCGTCGGGGCAAGAACGCGAAAAAGGGAACGAAAAGCAAGAGCGCAAGCTCGCTGGAATACAACCGTTCGACGGGCTTAGAGGCGGTGCTGGGGTATTTGTACCTCACGGGGCAAGAGGCGCGCATCAAGGAGCTTTTGGCGGTAAGCGACGTGGAGAGCTTTGCCCTTCAAGAGGTGCAAACGGCGTTCAAGCCGGGTAGATTTTAAGAGGTAGTAACGTGAAAACGGAAGGAAGAAACGCAGTCATCGAGCTGCTGAAAACGGACAAAAATATCGACAAGATTTTGCTTGAAAAGGGGGCGCAAGGCTCGCTTGGCTTGATTTTTGCGCAGGCGAGAAAGAAGAATATCCGTATTCAATTCGTGGACAAGCAGGTTTTGGATAAGGAGAGCGAAACTCGGCGCCATCAAGGGGTCATCGCCTTTACGACCGATTACGAATACTATGATTTAGAGGATATTATCCAAAATAAAAAGAGCGAAAAGGGCGGGTTTATCGTCCTTTGCGACGGTATCGAGGACGTGCATAACCTTGGCAGCATTATCCGCGTTGCCGAGTGCGCGGGCGCGGACGGCGTGGTGATTTCCAAATCGGGGTGCGCGTCGGTAACGGAGAGCGTTATCCGCATTTCGGCGGGCGCGGCGGAGCATATAAAGGTGGCGAAGGTCGCCAACCTCAATCAAGCGGTGGAAAAGCTGCAAAAAGAGGGATACTGGGTATACGCCTTAGAGGCGGGCGGCGAGGATATTTACAAGGAAAACTTCGCAGGGAATATCGCCCTTATCGTCGGCGGCGAGGATAGCGGCGTAAAGCGTTTGACAAAGGAAAAGTGCGATAAGATTTTATCCATTCCCTTGCAGGGCAAGGTCAATTCCCTCAACGCGTCGGTGGCGCTGGGGATTGCCGCCTACGAGGTCGTTAGAAATCGACTGTAACCAAGTGAGAGCCAGTGGAACTCGAAGGGTTAAGATAAGAGGGGTAGTATGTACAAGACCAACGAGAAAAAAACGGACGAAAGGCTGGTAGAGCTGGCACAGGGCGGGGACAAGCAGGCGACGGAAGAGCTGTTGACCCGTTACGCGGGGCTGGTGCGCGGCTGCGCGCGCGGTTTTTTCCTTGTCGGCGGGGAAACCGAGGACTTGATACAAGAGGGTATGGTCGGCTTGTACAGCGCAATCGGGGATTACAAAAAGCAGGAAACGCACGGCAGCTTTAAAAAGTTTGCCTCGCTTTGTATATCGCGGCGTATCATCGACGCGGTGAAATCCTCCGCCCGTAAAAAAAGCGCGCCCTTAAATTATTACGTTCCCTTTGAGGAAGACTGGATATCTTCCGAGCTTAGTCCTGAGGATATGCTCATTTTAAGGGACGATAGGCGAGAGTTCCGCCAAATGATGAGTGGAGTGTTGTCCGATTTTGAATTCAAGGTAACGACCATGTATATGGACGGGCTTACCTGCGGGGATATTTGCTTGGCGACGGGCAAATCGGCAAAGAGTGTGGACAACGCCATTCAAAGAAGCAAAAGAAAGTTACAAGAAGCATTAACCAAATAAAGATAACGAAGCGACGATAACCAAGGAGAAAGCTATGGCATATCTTGCGTTGTACCGTATGTTTCGCCCTAAGGGGCTTGAAGACGTCGTAAGACAGGAGCATATCGTTACCGTATTGAAAAACCAAATCGAAACGGGCAGAATAGGACACGCATACCTTTTCTGCGGACCGCGCGGAACGGGGAAAACGAGTATCGCGAAGATTTTTGCGGCGGCAATCAACTGCGATTCCCCCAAAAACGGTTCGCCGTGCGGGAAGTGCACGCGTTGCAAGGCGCTAAACGACCCCTCGAATTTGGATATCACCGAAATCGACGCGGCGTCGAATAACGGCGTGGACGAAATGCGCGATTTGCGGGAAAAGGTGCAATACCCCCCCGTTGCGGGTAAGTATAAAGTGTTCATCATCGACGAGGTGCATATGCTCTCGCCGGGGGCGTTCAACGCGCTGTTGAAAACGCTGGAGGAACCGCCCTCGCACGCGGTATTCATTCTCGCGACGACGGAGTCGCAAAAAATTCCCGCAACCATTCTTTCCCGCTGTATGCGCTTTGATTTCAAGCTCATACCCCAAAGCGACTTGGAAAGCCGTCTTAAATTTGTCTTTGACAGCATCGGGAAAGCCTACGACGACGAGGCGGTTTCCGCT
>JAZKXK010000022.1:0-2359 GCA_045611525.1 Candidatus Scatosoma sp.
CCATGCACGGTAGAGATAGCAACGGTGCTTTGGCTTCCCTTGAATCGGTTGCAAAGCTTCCCTACGAGTATTCGAGAGACGGTATTTCCAACACCTTCTCGATTACGCCTGCGTCCTTGGGTAAAGAGGACTAATCAACAATTCGGTTGCGCCCGTAACGCGGGCGCGCCGATAGAGAATACAATATAAAAGGAGATAGATTATGTCGAACAGAGTAGATAATTTGGTAAATATGTTAGACGGTTACGTTGGCGACAGCGGTTTCCACCTCAACGTTAACGTTTTTGACCGCGACACCCTTTTGGATGCGCAAGCGCATCCCGAAAAATATCCCCAGCTGACCATTCGCGTTTCCGGCTATGCCGTAAACTTCATTAAACTCACGAAGGAACAGCAGGACGACGTTATTTCCAGAACCATTCACGAATCCATGTAATTTGGCGGGAAATAGCCCTTAAAATACAACTGCCGTCGAAAAGACGGCAGTTTTTGCATAATACTATGAAAAAGAAAATTACTACGTTTTTATTATCGCTCAGCCTTTGTATAGGCTTTGCCGCGTGCAGCGTTTTCACGCAAACAAGCGGGGCAGGTACGAGTTCAGGCTCGTCCGCGCTTGATATTGTCGATGGGAGCGAAGGGGAAAGCTCCAGTGCGGAAAACGAAAGCTCCTTTCAAGAAGTGGTTTCTGCGGAAGGGCTTAGCGTACATTTTTTGGAGCTTGGCAACTATTACGCGGGTGATTGTACCTTTATTGATATCGGGGATACGGAAATCCTCATTGACGCGGGTTCGCGTAAAGAATCGGCTTCGACCATTAAAAACTATATTGATAAATACTGCAGCGACGGCAAGATAGAATACGTCATCGCTACGCACGCGCACCAAGACCATATCGCGGCGTTTGTCGGCGACGGTAACACAGGTATTTTCTATCAGTACGAAATCGGTACGCTTATCCAATTTTCCAAGACGGGCGTCTCTACGCAAATTTACAGTGCGTATAAATCGGCTGTTGAATATATCAAAGGCAAAGGCACGGCAGTACATACGGTATTAGAATGCTGGAATAATACGAACGGCGCAAAGAGGAGTTATACCCTTGCCGACGGTATCACGATGAATTTCCTGTATCAAAAGTACTACGAAACGAAAGCGAATGAAGAAAACGATTATTCCGTTTGTATGCTGTTGACGCAAGGGGAGAACAACTACCTATTCACAGGCGATTTGGAAAGTAGCGGGGAGGCGTCCCTTGTTGCAAGTAATACGCTGCCGAAGTGCAAGCTCTACAAAGGCGGACACCACGGCAGTAAAACGTCCAGCTCGGCTACTTTGCTTGCGAAAATTAAACCGGAAATCGTATGCGTATGCTGCTGCGCGGGTACAAGCGAATATACTAGCGTTCAGGCTAACCAGTTCCCTACGCAGGATTTCATCAATAGAATTGCTCCGTACACGGATAAGGTGTACGTTACGACGGGCAAGGCAGGCTATACGATGAACGGGAATATTACCGTCTCCTGCCCCGATGGGAAAAACCTAACGGTAACGGGCAGCAACAACAACCTTATTTTGAAAGAAACGGCTTGGTTTAAGGCAGAGAGAACCCTGCCTTCGGCTTGGAGTTAATATGCAGTATGCAAGAACGGAGCTTTTAATAGGCAAAGAGAGCGTGGAAAAACTAAAAGGCGCGCGGGTAGCGGTTTTCGGTATCGGCGGGGTCGGCGGATACGTCGTAGAGGCGCTTGCAAGGGCGGGCGTAGGTACGCTCGACCTTGTGGATAAGGATATTATCAGCGAATCGAATATAAACCGCCAAATCCTTGCGCTTCACTCTACGGTAGGCAAGTGGAAAACGGAAGCCGCAAAGGAACGGATAAAGGATATCAATCCCGATATCACCGTGTATACGCATAACCTTTTTTATCTGCCCGAAACGGCGGATAAATTTGACTTTTCCGCCTACGATTACGTGGTGGACGCGATGGATACGGTCAGCGCAAAGCTCGCTTTGATAGAGCGCGCAAAAAGCGCGGATATTCCCGTAATCTCGTCCATGGGTACGGGGAATAAGCTTGACCCTACAGCATTCGAGGCGGCGGATATCTCCCAAACCCGTATTTGTCCGTTGGCGCGCGTGATGAGAAAGGAGCTTAAAAGGCGAGGGATAGAACACTTGAAAGTAGTCTATTCGAAGGAGGAGGCAAAGCCTTCTACGCTTTTCGACGAGGAAAGCGGAAAACCTATACCAGGGAGTATTTCTTTCGTTCCCTCGGCGGCGGGATTGATTATCGCCGGCGAGGTTATTAAAGACTTGATTAAATAATGTAAAAGGAGATGCGGAAAATTCTCAAGG
>JAZKXK010000023.1:0-2257 GCA_045611525.1 Candidatus Scatosoma sp.
CGCCTTTGCAGGCACGAATTTCGGTTCCGTGGTCATCACCGTTTTCCCCGCCGCCGACTGCGGTAATTCGTCCGTCATCACCGCCCGTTCCCCGTCCTTTGCCGAGGGAATGACGAGCGTTTCCATAAACCTTTTAATAAAGGTGGATTTCCCCGTTCGCACGGGGCCTACTACGCCTATGTAAATGTCCCCGCCCGTGCGATTTGCTATATCCTGATACACGCTGTAATTTTCCATGAGCGACCTCCCATCGCAACGGCGAGGCTTTTTTCGTAAAATAAAAAAATCCCCGCCAAATTTCTTACGATTTACTATATGCGGAGATTTTTGCATTTATACGAAAATTTAATTTTGAGGATTTCCCGACGAGGCAGCCTCGATTGCCAAGTAGTCCTTATCATCGGAGAAATCGCGCGGTTCGTTATACTCCCCGCCCAACGCCTCTATGGCGTATTTCAGCTCTTGGAATTCCACGAAGCCTATCGACGTATCCTCAATCCGTTCTAACAACGGTTGAAGCGCGCGGGTATCGCCGTACGCCGCCAAATAGCTTGCGCGCATAGGCGTTTGCTTTTCGTCCGCCGTCAAAAACGCCCGCAGCAACGCCTCGTAGATTTCTTCCTCTTTCTCTTTTACGCGGGAAAGAATTTCAAGCATATATTCCTGTGCCGCGCCCTCTTGGTAAGCGCTATACGCCTGCGCCTTGACCTCGTCCGCGTGCAAGCGGAAGATATCGGCGATATCGCTTCTTATATCCTCGGTTAAGCGGTTCTCCTTTAATATGGAAAAGTACGCCTCGAACGCGCGGGCGTCCTCGCCTAACAGATTGATTGCGTACGCCGCCTTTTCGCAATCTTCGCCCTCTAAAAAAGGCAAAAGCGCCTCTGCCGCGTCGCGGCTTTCCAGCTCCGCGCAAAGAAATTCGGGTACGGGGATATCCTTTTCCAAGTGCTGAGAAAGGGTATCCGCAAGCTCGCTATCGCTCATCTTTGCATAGTACTGCTTGGGGGTGCATTTGAGCTTTGCGATATAGGTATCCCCGAACTTTTTATAAAGCTTGGGGATAATGTCTTCCCATTGCTTTTCCGTATGCTTGTTTTTATTTTCTTCCATGTATTGCGTTAACTTTTCGTCAAACAATCCGTCGAAATCAATCAAGTTCATTTTCTTTATCCTTTTCTATCCCGTATTCTTTGCTTACCGCCGCCGAGAGCAATACCTTGACCCGCGCCGTGTTCGCCTCGAACGCCGCAGCTATCGTTTCCGGGTTATTTCCCAGCTCCTTAATCCCCGTCAAAAGGAATATCGCGCAAGCGCAATCGTCCGTGTTATCCACCAAATCCAAGCTGTCGTACTCCGCAAGCGCATTGTACAAAGCCTCCGTTGCCTTCACGATTTTTTCTCCGTAATTTTCCTTTACGACGATGAACTTCGAGGCAAGCTTTGCATACGCCTCTATAAATTTTTTGCGCCGCTTCCTGCCGATGGAGACACGGGGCAAAAATACTTTCTTATAGATATTGCACAGTACGACGCCAAGCTCTACTTCCTCGTTACGCTCAAGCAGCATACGCAGGGTTTCGATTTTGAGGACGTCTATCACCTCGTAATCCAAAAGAATTTCCCTAATGAATTCGTCCGCGCGCACGTGGGCAGCCGTTACCAGCCCTAAATACTGTAAATCGTGGTCCGCACCGTCCATTTCGTCAAAGCACCATCTAAAATATCCGTCGTGTAATAAGAGCAGCCCGAAAATTTGCGCCTCGTCCTTGGGGCTTTTGCCTACCTGAATAAGAGAACGGCAACGCTTTTCGCGCTCCTCTTGGGGCAAATGATAAAAATAGATAAGCTCTGGCTTTTCCCCCTCGCCATCCTTGTAATCGCGAATGGCTTTGAGGTAATATTTCGCCACTTCCGCGTCGGGATATACGGTGCAAAGCTCGTTTAAAGTACGCTCCGCCTCTTCTATATACCCGCTTTTGTAGGCGGAAACGGCTTTAAAATATAGCGTTCTGCCGTCGTATGGCGCTTTTTTATCCAAAGCGCAAAAACGCTCGTACGCCTCGGCGTGCAGCTCGTTTTCACAGCAAACGGTGGCGATTTTGTACAGCTCGTCCGCGTCCTCCGTCTTGCGGGCGGAAAGCTTTAAGGCAATCTCTTTGCTCTCCTTTTCTCTACCCTGTTCCAAATAGGTCGCGGCGAGCGTCGCAAGCACCCGTATATCCAAAAGGTCGTCTTCCAAGAGTTCAAGACAGAC
>JAZKXK010000024.1:0-36878 GCA_045611525.1 Candidatus Scatosoma sp.
GAGAAGTGTCCGTATTTCACCTCGTCCGTATCCTTCATTTCCGAAAGGTTGGAAGGACCGAGGTCAGCCGAACCGCCCATGAGCTGGGGCATATACGCGGCGAGCTTATTTAACACCTGCGCGGAGGTTTGGCGGGTAGCCATGGGTTTTGCGAAATCGTACAAGCCTTCGATTTCGTCGAAGTTGGGTTTTTCGTCCGCCATAACTGCCTTATATTCCTTAGCAAGCTCTGGATAGGTTTCCGCGTATTCTTGGAATTTTTCTTCCCATTCCGCTTGTGCCAGCGCGCCTGCCTCGCCTGCTATTTTACAATGCTCGTAGACTTCTTCGGGGCATTCGAAGGGCGCGTAGCTCCAGCCAAGTTTTTCCTTGGATTTTTGCAAATTGCTTGCGCCCAAGGGAGCGCCGTGGCAACTTGCCGTGTCCTGCAAGGGGGAGCCGAACCCGATATTCGTTTTGCAAATGATGATAGAGGGCTTGTCCTTGCGCGCTTTTGCTTTTTCAATCGCCTCGGAAAGCGCCGCCACGTTATCTACGTTATCCCCCGTGAGGTCTACGCGGAGTACCTGCCAGTTTTGCGCCGCAAAGCGCGCGCCGACGTGTTCTTTAAAGGTAACGTCCGTATCCCCCTCGATGGTGATTTCGTTATCGTCGTAAAGGAGAATGAGTTTCCCAAGCTTATGCGTGCCTGCAAAGGACGCCGCCTCGTAGGAAATACCCTCTTCCAAGCACCCGTCGCCGCAAAGGGCGTAGGTGTAGTGGTTTACGATATCGTAGCCGGGTTTGTTATATTTTGCCGCAAGGTGCGCCTCGGCAAGCGCCATACCCACCGCGTTCGCGATGCCTTGACCCAAGGGGCCCGTAGTCGTTTCCACACCCGCCGTATGACCGTATTCGGGGTGGCCGGGGGTCTTAGAACCGAGCTGACGGAACTGTTTTAAATCGTCCATGCTAATGCCCATTCCGTATAAGTGGAAGAGGGAATAATCGAGCATAGAGCCGTGTCCTGCGGAGAGAATAAATCTATCGCGGTTTTGCCAAGTAAGGTCAGCAGGGTTAAATTTTAAGAAGTGCTGAAACAGGGTGTAGCCAATCGGCGCGCAGCCCATAGGCAAGCCGGGGTGTCCGGATTTTGCTTTGTCGATTGCTTCCGCAGACAAAATTCTAATCGCGTTGATGGTGGTTTTTTGTACGTCCATATTGTTTCTCCTAAAATAGTATCAAAATTAAAAAATGAAAGACAGCGCGGTATGGTGCGCTTTGAGATGACGGATAAGCTTTTCCCGTTCCGCTTCAATCGTTTGGATTAAAGGGGTAAGGTCGAGGAAGGGGAATTGTTTTAAGAAGGCATACAGGTCTTTGGCAATCTTCAAGCCGCCCGCCTCGTCGTCGCTTTCGATATTGATGGGCAAAATCGGCTCGTGCAGGCTCATACGGAGCAAAGCCCAGCCGTTCCCGTTCCGTTCGTCATAGTTTACCCTGCAGCCCTCGTAGTTATCGGGCGCAAGCGTTGCGTAGGGAAGGCTTTCCGCGTACTCCTTATACGCTTTGAGTACCTGCCCGCCAAGGAGCTTGAAATCACAGCCTTGGACAAAGTTCAGCCTCGCTTCGGCTGCGGTTTTGGGTTCTTGTAAGTCGGCAATCAAATCGCCCAGCTCCTTACCCTCTTTTGCCGCGTTTGCAAGGGCAATCAAAAGCCTTGTGATAAGGTACGCGCCGTCGTCGAGGAAATAATTTTCCTTTAAAGCGGCGTGTCCGCTGGTTTCAATGGCAAGGGGAGTGTATTCGCCCTCGTCGCCTAAGCGGATAGCCTCGTTGATAACGTTTTTATACCCGCGCTTGAAGCGATGATGTCGGCCGCCCTTTTGCGCGATAAACTTCGCTAAGCCCGACGAGGTTACCGAGTCGGTAACAATCGTACCCGCTTTTTCCTCTAAAAGTATCGCCGAGATAAGGGCAATCAAACGGTTGCGGTTGATTTCCGCGCCGTTTTTATCCACTGCGCCCGCCCTGTCCACGTCGGTATCGAAAATAATACCGAAGTCCGCGCCGGAGGCTTTGACCGCTTCGCAAACGGAGCGCATCGCTTCCTTGTTTTCAGGGTTGGGAATGTGGTTGGGGAAAGTGCCGTCCGGTTCCAAGAACTGCGAGCCTTCGGTGTCCGCGCCAAGCGGGGCAAGCACCTTGTCCGCGAAAAATCCGCCCGCGCCGTTACCTGCGTCCACGATGATTTTCTTACCTGCAAGAGGGGTGGATTCGCCCGTAGCTGCGCGCACCTTTTCCACTAAGGACGCCGCGTATTCGTCAAGATAGGGGGCGTCGAGCTTTTCGCCCGTTACTCCTTCCGCGAAACGGTAGTTTGCGGCAAGGCTGAGGATTTCCTTAACGTCCTCGCCCTCTAAGCCGCCCTTTTGCCAAAAGAACTTCATACCGTTGCGGTTGAAGGGCAGGTGGCTTGCCGTAATCATAATCGACCCGTCGCAAGGGGTTTCTTGCATACGCTTTTCGTCCTTTAAAAGCATAAACATGGACGGTGTGGTGGACAGCCCCGTAACGAGCGCGTTATGCCCCGTCGAGACAATCCCGCTTGCAGCCGCCTCGCAAAGCGCGGGGGAGGAGATACGGGAATCGTGTCCAACGGCTATACGTACTCTCGTTTTGCCCGTGCGGGAAACGAGCCATACGCAAAAGGCTTTGGCGATGGTTTCCACCGCCTCTTCTGTCAAGGTGATAGGCTGGTCTTTCACGCCCTCGGTGGCTACCCCTCGAACGTCCGTGCCGTTGCGGAGCGATAAATAATCGGTTACAGTCATAGAGTTGCTCCTTAAAATCATATCATTATATATTATAACTTTTTTTACGTTTTTTTTCAAGCTTTTAAAGGGAAAAAGTGCATACTTTTTGAAAATATTTTTTGTGAAAAACTTGTGAAAAAAGGCGTTTGGTATTGTTTTCTCTTGACAGGCTATTTTGAAAGCATTAAAATAGTAGTATAGAGTTTTATAAGGAGAACATAATGGCTTTATTTGAGGTATCCAGCGATTCCACCTGCGATTTGAAAAAAGAATACAGAGAAAAGCGGAATATTTGGTTCACGCCCCTCACCTTTACTATGGAAAAGGACGGGGTTATCGAAGAGGGCTTGGACAACTTTGAAAAGGAAGAGGAATATATCGCCTTTTATGAAAAGATTTCTTCGGGGTATTTCCCCCGCACGGCGAAGCTCAATTACGACGCGCATATGGAGCATTTTACCAAAATGGCGAAGGCGGGCGTGAAAGAGGTTCTCCATTTTATGATTTCCTCAGGGCTTGCCAACACGATAGAAATTACCCGCCAAGCGGCGGCGGACGTTCAAAAGGAGTACCCCGACTTTAAGGTGTACGCGGTCGACCCCTTGACGGCTACCGTCGGGCAAGGCGTTTTGGTGATGCTGGCGGCGGATTGCAGGGACAAGGGCATGACGGCAGACGAAACTTACGAATATTTAATGGAAGTGCGTCAGCGTATTCAGCATTGCATTATTCCAAACGATTTGTTTTATCTTAAAAAGGGCGGACGGGTTTCCGCGGCGTCGGCGGCGATGGGAACGATGCTGAATATCAAGCCCATGCTCACCTTCGACGAGGCGGGCAAGCTCAAGGTTTTGGAAAAGTGCAAAGGGATGAAAAAAGCGTTTGCCCGCGTGCTTGAACATATGAACGAGGCACCCATGGACGAGAATAAGCTTGTTGTTGTCGTGCATACCAACAATGAAAAGGGCGCAAGCGAGCTTGCAGAGCTTATCGAAAAGCAAACGGGCGTAAAGCCCTTGGTTACGATTATGGGGCCCGTCATCGGCTCGCACGTAGGGCCCGGTTCGGTGTCCTGCGGCTGGGTGTCGACCAAGACAAGAAAGGAGCTGCATAAAAATTAAGCAAAAAACGGCGTTCGCGCCGTTTTTTTTATCAAAAAGTCTTGATTTCTTGCGCGGAATTTGATACAATATAAGATAGGAAAATAAGGAGGCTTTTTATGACTTACGAAAAAGCAAAAGCGTTATTGGAAGAAAAAGGCCAGAGCCAACTGTTGAAATATTACGGCGAGCTGGACGAGGCGGGCAAAGCAAACCTCTTAGAGGCGATTGCAAATATCGATTGGAGCTTTGAGGACGCCCTTGCAAACCCCGTGGATATGAGTGGTAAAGACCGCGATATCCGTCCCATTTCGGGGCTTCGCCGCAGCGATATCGAAAAAGACCTTGCAAAATACGAGGCTGTAGGCGTTGAGGCAATCAAGGCAGGTAAGGTAGCGGCAGTGCTTTTGGCGGGCGGTATGGGTACCCGTCTTGGCGTAGACGGCCCTAAGGGCGCGTATGATATCGGTATCACCAAGCCCTTGTACATATTCGAACAGCAGATGAAAAACTTGATGGAAGTAACGGACAAGTGCGGAGTTACCGTGCCTTTGTACATTATGACCAGCGATAAAAACCACGCGCAAACGACGGCGTTTTGGAAAGAACATAACTATTTCGGCTATCCGGAAACGGAAGTAAAATTCTTCAAGCAAGATATGGCGCCTGCGGTTGACTACGACGGCAAAATTATCTTAGAGCGTAAGGATACGCCCGCGCTTTCCCCCAACGGCAACGGCGGTTGGTTCGGGTCGATGATGAAAGCAGGGCTTGGCGAGGACTTGAAAAAGCGCGGCGTGGAATGGCTGAACATTTACGCGGTGGATAACGTATTACAGCGTATTGCCGACCCCGTATTCGTCGGCGCGACGATTTTAAGCGGAGTCAACTGCGGCGCAAAGGTTATTTGCAAAAATAATCCCTACGAAAAGGTAGGCGTTTTGTGTATGGACGGCACGCAGCCCGATATCATCGAATATTACGAGCTTACGGACGAAATGGCAAACCAAAAGGACGAAAACGGTCAGTTTGCGTATATCTACGGCGTCATTTTGAATTACTTGTTCCGCCTTTCCAAGCTGGAAGAGATTGCAAACGACAAAATCCCCGTACATATCGTAGAAAAGAAGATAGAATGTCTTTGCGAGGACGGCGTTACGAGAAAGCCTGAAAAGGAAAACGGCAAAAAATTTGAAACGCTTGCAGTCGATTTGATTAAGCCTATGGGCAGCGTACTTCCCTTCGAGGTTGTTCGTGAAAAAGAATTCGCGCCCATTAAAAATAAGACGGGCGTGGACAGCGTAGAATCCGCAAGAGAACTTCTCAAGGGCAACGGAGTGATTTTATAATGGCAACCGAGCTTGAGGGTAACGTAAAGCTGCAACGCTTTATCCGGCTCCTCGCCGATCTAAACCGCGAAGCGGTGGAGATGATAAGAACGGGGAAGATGGAGCTTCTCTACGAGATGAACGATACGGTAGAGGAAATGTACTCCATACAGCACGGAGGTACGGAGGACGCGTATACGGCGATTGAAGAAGATATGCAAATTATTTGCCAAAACTTCAACGCTATGATTACCATGGTGCAAAGCAATGAAAAGGAGACGCCCGACCAGGCGACCTCGGTGGCGTTAAAGAAGTTTTTGCATAATATCTTCGACGCAAACGTCCGTATCGTACTTGCTTACGGATTGGCATAACGGAATAAAAAAAAGCACTCATCTCGTACATGGGTGCTTCTTTAGTTTAGAGTTATGAGGCTCGCTGTGTTCGCCGTTATGGGTTTGCTTTGCAAACGTTATGGTAGGGTTGCCTCAACTTGGGTGTTGCCCAATCATAACGATACGAAGTATCTCTACACTTATAACTTGCCCGAAAGGGCAATCATAACTTAGCGTAATGCTCCGCTAAGAGTATTACGCTATATGGGTGCTTTCTTTTTGCGATATACAGCACTGCGCCCATTACACATTCCCCCAAAAAACAGAGAAACAACGCTTAAACACTTGAACATCTGAACAATTGTTCAAATATTCAAGTGTTGTTGAGGGTAAGTCATATACAGAGTGCAGTACCGACTGCGGGGAATAGAGCGTATTGAAGCTTTTTAGAAAATATTGCCGAGGGTTAAGGTATAGCCCTTGGGTACGTTTTCGGAAAGTCCAAGCAAAACCTCGATTTTGGGCAGAGCGCTTTCCAAATCCTGCACGTAGATAAAGCCGATTGCCTCGTCTAACTGATAATCGATTTCATATAAGACGGTATGCGGAATCCAAATATGCATAGTGATTTTGTGGTCGTCCCAAAATTCCCGCATGGAAAGCCCGTCCGTGTAGGAAACCGTGCCAAGCTCCGTTTTGCGCTTGAGGGCGTGGAGCGAGGCGTAAAATTCCTCAAATTTATTTTGTACGTAGCTCGCCTCGTAAAAGGATACTCCCAAAAGCAGGGCGAGGGTGATAAACGCGCTTACAATCGTTTTTATCATCGCATTCTCCTTACCATAATACGTTCTCCCAGTTCAGCTGTAAGACCTTGTATTTTTTGCCCCGTTCCTGCCAGTAGACCTTGCCCGTGCCGTCTACCGTCATAATGAGGGTGTCTTTTTCGTCCTTTCCGCCCTGCCCTTTTATGATATTCAAAAAGTAGCCCTTATCCCGTCCGCAAAGGGAGATATTTTTCTCGTCGAATTTTCCCTCGTCAATCAAAACGACGGGCAGGGATTTTTGCAGGTTTTGATAATTTTTTTTTGGCAAAGCGGAAAAGGTGCCTTCCGCTTCGTAGAGGGCGTATTCCACCGCGTCCAGCGCAAAATACCCTTCGACGCGCAGGCTTTCGATAAGGTCGGTTACGTCCAGATTGTTCTTTTTCAACTGCGTATCGTCCACGCCGTTACGGTTTAGTACGATGCTCGGCGTTCCGCTTAAAACGGATTTTGCGCCCCGAACGCCTAAATCCAAAATGCATACGATTTGGTGCAGCAAGTATACGGTTAAAATAGCGACCACGCCGTACAAAAGCGGGATAGAGGTATCGCCCATAGGAATACAGGCAAGGTCGGCGATGATAAGGGTTATGACAAGCTCGTAGGGCTGCATTTCCCCGATTTGCCGTTTGCCCATAAGGCGCATAACGATAAAGAGGGTAATGAAAATAATTGTCGTGCGGATAACGATAAGTCCCATATCTCCATTTTGAGTGCCGAGAAAAAAAGTATGCGTAAATGCTTGCGCTTTTTTAAAAAAAGTAGTATAATAGAGAAAAAGTAAGAGTAGCCTTGGCGCGTCAAGTGCCGCCGAACGGGACGTTGTCGGCGGACGAAAGGAGAATTTTCCTGCGGTGCTAAGGCGCGTCCGCTGCAAAACGAGCCGCCCATGTACGGGTTGAACTCCATTTATACACGCGGACCTCTCAACAGGGAGGTTTTTATTATGTCTGAAAATATACAAAGAAAGGGTTGGAAACGCTTTTTGCTTTCCGACGTTATCGTCGGGAAGAACGATAGCCATAAAATCACGTCTATCGGGGTAATGACGGCGCTGACCATCGTTACCAACTTCTTCGAGTTTAAATTCTTCGACAACCAGTTTTCCTTAACGATAGCGGTGGCGGTTTTGACGGGGATTATCCTTGGCGCGCTGTTTGGATTTACCGCCTGCGTACTGGGGGATTTTATCGGGTTTTTGTTCAATCCGTACAATTTATATATGCCTTGGGTGGGCTTGTCTACGGGTATGTTTGCCTTTATCAGCGGTATTATTTTCAACGGCTTTCCAAGCGAAAAGGGAACGGTTTGGATAAAGATGAGCTTGGTTAGTCTTTACACCTTTTTCATTTGTACAATCGGCATTAACAGTACGGGGTTTTATTTATATAACAAAGCGATAGGATTTTCCGCCGCGCTCGTGGAGTATATCACCGAACGCTTTGGGGGCGGGGTTTCCTTTTGGGGCTACGTTATCTACCGTTTGTTTTTCAAGGGGCAGATTTGGAACAGCGTATTCAACTACGCCCTGCTTTTTATCGCTGTGCCTACGATTCAAAAGATAAAGTTGCCTAATCATTCCCGAAAATGAAAATTGCATAAAATTTGCCAAAAGCCGTCGATATCGTGTTGACGGCTTTTTATTATTATGCTATAATAATAAAAGCTCTATTGTAAAGATAGATTGGTTTTAAGGAGATATTCGTATGAACGTTTCTCAGCTTTTAGCAAAATATTTTACGCTTTTTGGGCTGACCATTCATTGGTACGGTGTGATTATCGTCAGCGGTATGATGCTTGCCTTCCTCGTCATTTCCCTGCTCTTTAAGCGTAGAAATATGTCTACTGACCTGTTTATGACCTACTTCGTCATCGGCTTGCCCATTGCTGTGATTTGTACCCGACTCTTTTATTGCATTACCGACGGCATACCGTTCAAGGACTGGTGGAGAATTCAAGACGGCGGACTTGCGATTACGGGCGGTATCTTAGGCGGGCTGTTCAGCGTTATCGGCGTGAGCTATTTCAAAAAAGTCAACTTCTTCCGCGCGGGGGACTGTATCGTCGTGGGCTTACTGCTGGCGCAGTCCATCGGGCGTTGGGGGAACTTCGTCAATCAAGAAGTATTCGGCAGAGCCGTTACCAACGAAGCGTTGCAATTCTTCCCGATTGCCGTGCATATCACCGATTCCTTCGTCGCGCCCGACGGGTGGTATTACGCGTTCTTCTTCTACGAAAGTATGGTAACGCTTACGGCGGCAATCGTGCTGTTTTTGAACGCGTGGTTCAATCCTAAAAAGCCCAACGGTATCAATACGGCAAGCTACTTTATCATCTACGGGCTTACCCGCACGATTATGGAGCCTCTTCGCTACCAAGGCTTTATCTTAAACGACGGGGGAGTGCCTTGGTCGTTGGTGTTTGCGATTGCGCAGCTTGTATTCGGGCTGTCCTTGCTTGCCTACGTTTTGATTACCAACAAGAAAAAAGAGGGCTGTCTTCTCGGCTCGAAAAACGGCGACCCCTATGGTATCACCAAGTTTATCGGGGATACCAAGACGGAAGTGGCGTACTTTAACAATGTCAATATAATGTGCTCGATTTACCCCGATAATTTCGCGGTGAAGGGCGAAGAAAAGGAGAAAGAGGAATGAGAAACCTTACCCTTTTAACGGATTTATATCAGCTTACTATGGGCTACGGCTTTTACAAGAACGGCAAGCACGAGGAAACGGTTACCTTCGATTTGTTTTTTAGAAGAAGGGAGCTGATTACCTACTCGATTGCGGCGGGCTTGGAGCAAGCCATGGACTACCTTTTGAACTGGCGTTTCGACGATGAGGATATCGCCTATCTTCGTTCCTTGAACCTGTTTGACGAGGGCTTTTTAGAGTATCTCAAAAAGATGAAGTTCACGGGGGACGTGTACGCCGTAAGAGAGGGCGAACCGGTATTCCCCGGCGAGCCGATTTTGACGGTGAAAGCCCCCCTTATCCAAGCGCAGTTTGCGGAAACCGCGCTTCTTAACATCATCAACCACCAAACCCTGATTGCGACCAAATCCTCCAAGATTTGCAGAGCAACGGGGGGCAAGGGCGCGGTGATGGAGTTTGGACTTCGTAGAGCGCAGGGGCCCGACGCGGGCATTTACGGCGCGCGCGCGGCGATTATCGGCGGCTGCTCGTCCACCTCGAACGTGATTGCGGGGCAAATGTTCGACGTACTCGTAGCGGGTACGATGGCGCACAGCTTCGTTATGGACTATCCCACCGAGTACGAGGCGTTTTGCGCGTATGCAAAGGCATATCCCGATAGCTGTATGCTGCTTGTGGACACCTACGACACCCTTAGAAGCGGCGTTCCAAACGCGATAAAAGTGTTTGAAGAACTGCGCGCCAAGGGGCATAGACCCAAGGGCATTCGCTTAGATAGCGGGGATTTGGCGTATTTATCCAAAAAAGCGCGCAAAATGTTAGACGAGGCGGGATTTGAGGACGCGCTTATCTGCGTTTCCGGGGATTTGGACGAGCGTTTGATAAACTCCCTATTACAGCAGGGCGCGAAAATCGATTCTTGGGGTATCGGGACAAAGCTGATTACCAGCGAGGACTTGCCCTCGCTCGGCGGGGTGTATAAGCTCTCGTCCGTCATCGGCGAAAACGGGGAAAGCACTCCCAAAATCAAGCTTTCGGACAATCACGCGAAAATCACCAACCCCGGATTTAAGAGCTTGTACCGCTTATACGACAAGGAGAACGGTATGGCGATTGCCGACCTTATCACGCTGCACGACGAGGTGATTAACGAGAACGAGCCGTTGACCATCTTCCACCCCGTAGAGACTTGGAAACAGCACGAGGTAGAGAACTTCCGCGTAGAGCCTTTGCAGCATACCATCGTAAAGGGCGGCAAGCTGGTATACAAGTTCCCTCATATCAAGGAAGTACAGGCGTTTTCCAAAGCGCAGCTTTCCAAATTCTGGGAAGAATACCTGCGTTTGGACGTTCCTCAGCTTTATAAGGTGGATTTGTCTAAAAAACTCCATACCCTTAAATTCGGTATGATTGATAGCATTCGTCAAAAGAACTCCAAGAAAGGACAAGATAAGAAATGAAAAGAGAAAGAGTTTTAAAAGGGTCTAACCTTTGGGGCGTACTCGTGTTTGCGATACTGCTCTTTATCGATATGGTTACGAAAATCGTAGCGGACGCGTACTTTTCACAAGCGGACGCGCCCGATAAAATTGTGCTTATCGAGGGGTATTTAGAGCTTTGTATTGCGCGCAATAGAGGAATTTCGTTCAGCCTCGGCTCGAACGCTCCTATGGAGGCAAAGATTGCCTTAGTAGCGGGGACGGGCGTGCTGTTCGTTGTTTTTGCCGTCCTCTATTTATGTACCGACAAGCGCCGCAGTTGGTTTCGCTGGTCGCTTGTGTTTATCGTAGCGGGGGGCGTTGGCAACCTCATTGATAGGGCGTACTACCAAGTATGGGACCCCAACACCTACCCTGCGGGCGTGCGCGATATGGTACGCTTGAAAATCTTTATGTTTGATTTCGGCGTATGCAACTTTGCCGACTTCTTTATCGTCGGCGGAGCGATTGCGCTAATGCTCTCTACGCTCTTTTTCGACGGCGGAGCGATTTTCCCCTTAACGAAAAAGTACAAGGCGCTTGCCAAGGAATACGAAGAACGGGAAGAGGCGAAAAAGGCGGAAAAGAGCAAGCGGGCGGCGGAAAAAGCCCGCGCCAAGTTCGAGGCAAACAAGAAGGAGTAAGGTATGGACAAGCGCCTGTTTATCGCGGAAGAAAACTGCAAACGGCTGGATGTTTTTTTAAGCGAACAGACGGAGGATTTCACGCGCTCGCGCTTGAAAAAGCTGATTGAAGAGGGGCAGGTATCCGTTAACGGCAGGGAAACGCGTAAGGCAGGTGCGGAGATAAAGACGGGGGATAACGTCGTCGTTTGTATTCCCGACGCGGTGGAATACGCCGTAAAAGCGGAGAATATCCCCGTTGATATCGTCTATCAGGACGAGCATTTTGCCGTGGTGAACAAGCCCCAAGGTATGACGGTGCATATCGGTAACGGCAACGCCGAGGGTACGCTCGTCAACGCCCTTTTATACGCGCTGGACAGCTTAAGCGGGATAGGCGGGGTACTCCGTCCCGGTATCGTACACCGTATCGACAAGGACACTTCGGGGTTGCTTGTGGTGGCGAAAAACGACAAGGCGCACCTTTCCCTAGCCTCGCAAATCGCGCAAAAAACCTGCAAGCGCACCTATTACGCCCTCTTGGAGGGGGAGCTGAAAGAGGATAAAGGCAGGGTGGAAACGGATATCGGCAGAAGCCCAAACGACAGGGTAAAGATGACCGTCCTTCCCGACGGAAAGGGGAAACGTGCGGTTACCGATTTTGAGGTGATTGCGCGCTTTGGAAAAGAGTTTACCTTGTGTAAATTCGATTTGCAAACGGGCAGAACGCACCAAATCCGCGTCCATGCCAAGCACCTTGGCCACCCCGTTGCCTGCGACTCCGTGTACGGGTTCAAGAAACAAAAGCTCAAAGCGAGGGGACAATTATTACACGCGGCAAGGCTGGAGCTTACCCACCCGCAAAGCGGGGAGAGAATGGTATTCCGCGCGCCCCTGCCGAGCTGTTTTGAAGAAATATTACAAAAGCTTTGCAAGCAGTACGCTGTAATGGTTGACGGATTATGTTGAAAATTACGAAGGTAAAACGAAATAGTATCGCTCGTGAACTGGGCTTAGAGGTCGGGGACGAAATCGTCGCGTTCGACGGCTATCCTTGCGAGGACGAGCTGGACTATCTCTACTACGTAGAGACGGACGGCTTTATTATGACTGTGCGCAATCATAGAAACGGGGAAGAAACCGCCGTTGTGGTAGAAAAAGACGAGGGCGAGGACTTGGGCTTGGAATTTGAAAAGAATACCGCAATCAAGACCTGCCATAACCGTTGCGTGTTCTGCTTTGTCGACCAAATGCCAAAGGGTATGCGGGAGAGCTTATACGTTAAAGACGACGATTATTCCATGAGCTTTTCCTGCGGGAATTTCGTAACCTTGACGAATTTGACGGACGAGGGATTGGATAGGATTATCCGCTTACAGCTTTCTCCCCTGTATGTGTCCGTGCATACGATGAACCCGAAATTGCGGGAAAAATTGCTTAGAAACCGCCATGCGGGGAAAATCGCAGAGCAAATAGACCGCCTTGTCAAGGGCGGGATAGAACTGCATTGCCAAGCGGTGTTGGTGCCGGGCGAAAACGACGGCGAGGAGCTTGCCTTTACCGCGCGGGAGCTGTTTAAGTACTACCCCGCCGTGAAGGATGTCGCCTGCGTGCCGACGGGGATTACCAAATACCGCGAAGGACTGTATCCCATAGCGGACGTGGACGGCGGGTATTCCCAAAAACTTCTTGACCTCGTGGATAGCTTGAACGCCGAGTTCGGCGTGAACTTTTTGCTTCCAGCCGACGAGTATTTCGTGAAAGCGGGCTTGCCCTTTAAGGACGCGGAGTTTTACGGGGAGTTCGAGCAGATTGAAAACGGTATCGGTATGACGAGCAAATTTTTGAGCGAGGCGGAAAGCGCTTTGGCGGAGCTTGGGAAGGTTGTCTTGAAAGCCCCCAAAAAGACCCTGGTGATAAGCGGGGTATCCGCATTAAAAATTAACGAGGAACTCGCAAGAAAATGCGAAAAACAAATTGCGGGCTTGCAAGTTACGGTATTGCCCGTCGTGAACGAATTTTTCGGTTCAACGGTTACCTGTACGGGGCTGTTGACGGGGAAGGACATTCTTCCCGCCGTGCGGGAATATAAGAATAAGGGCGGGGATTTTGACGAAATCGTACTCCCTGCCAACGTGCTGAAGGAGTTCGAGGAAGTATTCCTTTGCGGAATGACTTTAAAAGAGCTTAAAAAAGAGCTGGGCTTTGAAAATATCCGTATCAACGGAAAGGGCGGATACGGCTTTGTAGAAATCGTAGGAGAGAGGAGGTAAAGAATATGGCAAATCCTTTGATTGCTTTGGTGGGCAGACCGAACGTCGGCAAAAGCACCTTCTTTAATAAAGTGGCGGGGCGTAAAATCTCCATTACCGAGGACAGACCGGGGGTTACCCGCGATAGACTGTATACGGACGCTACTTGGCGGGATAAGCATTTTACTATGGTGGACACGGGCGGTATCGAGCTGAAGTCCGAGGACGTTATGTGGAAAGAAATCGCAAAGCAGGCGGACGTCGCCATTGAAACGGCGGACGTTATCCTGTTTTTCACGGACGGGAAAGAGGGGGTACACCCTTCCGATTACGACGTGGCGGATATTCTCCGCCGCAGTAAAAAACCGGTTATTTTGGTCGTGAACAAAATCGACAACTACTCGCCCGAGCAGGTGTTCGAGTTCTACTCCTTGGGGCTTGGCGAGCCGTTTGCCATTTCCGCCGAACATTCGCAGGGCATCGGCGACGTGTTGGACGAGGCGATACGCTATTTCCCTGACGCGACCCAAGAAGTCGTGCCTTCCCTGAAAATCGCCGTAGTGGGTAAGCCCAACGCGGGCAAGTCCAGCTTGGTCAATAAAATCCTCGGCAGCGAGAGAAGCATCGTTACCCCTATGGCAGGTACGACGCGAGACGCAATCGATACTCTTTTTTACCGCGGGGATAAGGCGTATACGATTATCGACACGGCGGGGATTAGAAAGAAGAAAAACGTCGACGATAACGTGGAATATTACAGCAATATGCGCGCCTTTGACGCGGTAAGACGAAGCGACGTTTGCCTTCTCGTCGTCGACAGCGCCGAGGGGCTTACCGAGCAGGACGTTAAGATTATCGGGTACGTACACGAGCAGGGCAAGCCCTCGGTTATCGTGATGAATAAGTGGGATTTGATTGAAAAGGATACCCATACCGTCAACCGTTTTGAAGAACAGCTCAAAGAGGATTTAAAATTTATGGACTACTATAAGTCCGTTTACATTTCTGCGAAGACGGGGCAAAGGGTAGAAAAGCTGCTTTCCGCGGTTGAGGAAGTATACGCGCACGCAAGCTTCCGCGTACCTACGGGTGAACTCAACGACCTTATCAGCGACGCGGTGCGCTTGCAAGAACCGCCCTCGTATTTGGGGCGCCGTATGCGGGTGTTCTTCTCGTCGCAGGTAGCGGTATGTCCGCCTTTGTTCGTGTTGCACGTCAACGACGAAGGGTTATTGCACTTTTCTTATCAAAGGTATTTGGAAAACACCATTCGCAGAGCGTACGATTTCACGGGAACGCCGATACGCATCACCGTGCGCGAGAAGAAAGACGAAGAGTAGGGGTCAAGGGACGCGGTCCCTTGCGGGTGTGGGCAGCGCCCACGAAAGGGTACCCACAAAAGCAACCGATAGGTTGCGCTCATAACCGCTAAGCGGTTTATTTGCCGTAGGCAAAACAAGGTAAACATATGACAGAATTTTCCTTAAAACAAAACTGGTGGCAATTTTTAATCATTGCAATCGTATGCTATCTTGCAGGCAGCTTTAACTTTGCCCGCATTATCGCAAGGTCAAAGCATAAGGATATCACCAAAATGGGCAGCGGAAACCCCGGCACGATGAATATGAGCCGTGAGTTCGGCTTAAAGTTCGGCGCGCTTACCTTTCTTTGCGACGCTTTCAAGGGGGGCTTGCCTGCCTTGATAGGACACCTTATCTATCGCGGGTACGTCTTTTCGGGTACGGCGTTTGCCGTCAGCGATTTTATCCGCTATTTTTGCGGCGTGTTCGTTATCGTAGGGCATATCTTTCCCATTTGGCAGCATTTTAAGGGCGGGAAAGGGATTGCTTCCACCTTGGGGCTGTTTTGGTTTAGCTTATCCTGCGAAAATCTTTGGTGGATTGCGGTAGGCTTTGGCGTCGCCGCTTTTATCGTGGGCTTTATCTACGTTACCGAATGGGGTTCGCTCGCTTCCCTGTTAGCGGTAACGGGGTGCAGTATCGCTCAGCTTATCGTATTCTATATTACTTACGGTTATATGCACTTCAACCCGTATATGGTATGTACCTTCCTGTTGATATTCGTCCTCAACGTCCTGACCTGGGGGGCGCACCGAAAGAATATCGTACGCCTTTTGGCAGGGGAAGAACACCATACTTCTATCAAAAGCAAGCTGAAAAAGAAAAAGGAGAAGACGAAATGAAAATCATTATCGTTGGCTGCGGCAGAGTAGGCAGAAACCTTGCCGAAAAGCTTAATGTAGACGGAAACGACGTTACCGTAATCGATACTTCACACGAAAAGGTAGAAGCGATGACGAACCGCTACGATATTATGGGCGTGGTGGGCAACGGCGCGACCCATACCGTTCAGCGCGAGGCGGGCGTAGGGGCGGCGGATTTGCTGATTGCCGTTACCAACTCCGACGAGCTGAATTTGCTTTGCTGTATCATTGCAAAGAAGGAGGGGAACTGTCAAACGATAGCCCGCCTTAAAAATCCCGAATACAGCAAGGACGCGCCTTATCTTAAAGAGGAGCTTGGGCTTGCTATGGTCATCAATCCGGAATACGCGGCTGCGGAAGAAATCGCGCGCGTGCTTCGTTTCCCCTCGGCGATTCAAATCGAGCAATTCGCCAAGGGCAGGGTCGAGCTTATTAAGTTTAGAATCAACAAGGACGGGGCGCTCGTGGGACTGACCGTTCGGGAAATGATGGAAAAATACCGCAGCGATATTCTCGTTTGCACGATTGAGCGCGGGGAAGAGGCGTACATTCCTAACGGCGATTCCAAGTTCGAGGAAAAGGATATCGTTTCCATTATCGCTACCCCCAAAGAGGCAAACGAATTTTTCAAAAAAATCCGCTACAAAGGGCATTCTATCAAGAGCGCGTTTATCGTGGGCGGGGGAGTGCTTACGCACTACCTTTGCGAGATTTTGGAACAGTCGGGCGTGGGGTTAAAGGTCATCGAAAAGGACTATAAGACCTGCGAGGAGCTTTGCAGCCGTTGGCAAAAGACGGACGTTATCCACGGCAATCCCGCGGATAAGGAACTATTGATGGAAGAGGGCTTGGAAACGGCGGGCGCGTTCGTTACGCTTGCGGAAGCGGACGAGGAGAATATTCTACTCTCCCTCTACGCAAAGGAAATTTGCAAGGGCAAGCTGATTACCAAAATCAATCGTTCGGACTACGACAGCGTCGTCAGCCGTTTGGATTTGGATACCGTTATCTGCCCCGTAAATATTACCTCGGACGAGATTTTGCGTTTCGTCCGCGCAACGAGAAACGCGATGGGCAGCAACGTGGAACGGCTTTATAATCTCATTCAAGACAAGGTCGAAGCTTGCGAATTTATCGTAAAAGAGAATTCCCCGATTGCGGGCAAACCCTTGTGCGAGCTTAAATTTAAAAAAGGCGTTCTCGTCGCTTCCATTTCCAGAGGGGGCGAGGTCATCATTCCCCGCGGGCAGGATATTATTGAGGCAGGGGACAGAGTGGTTATCGTTTCCAAGCTCTTGGGCTTGCAGGATATTACCGAGGTTTTGAGGTAAGCTCTATGAATTATTCGATTATCAAAAGAACGCTGGGTTGGCTGTTGGTGTTTGAGGGGATATTCCTTCTCGTGCCTACGCTTACCGCAGTCATATACGAGGAGTGGGAGCCTCTCGAATGTATCCTATCCACCTTGCTTCTTTGCTGGGCGCTTGGCGGGATTTGTATGCTAGGAAAGCCCAAGCGGACGGCAATCTACGCCAAAGAGGGTATGGTCATCGTTGCCCTTAGCTGGATTGTATTGAGTATCTTCGGGGCGTTGCCCTTCTGGCTTTCGGGCGCTATTCCTTCCTATATCGACGCATTGTTTGAAACGGTGTCTGGCTTTACGACGACGGGCGCAACGATATTGCCAAGCGGGGAGACGATAGAGGCTTTGCCTAAATCCTTATTGATGTGGCGCAGCTTTACCCACTGGGTAGGCGGTATGGGCGTGTTGGTGTTTATTATGGCGTTCTTGCCTCTTAGCGGCGGACGCAATATGTACATTATGAAAGCGGAAAGCCCCGGCCCCGTCGTAGGCAAGCTTGTGCCTAAGGTGCGCCAAACGGCGAAGATTTTATACGGCATTTACCTTGGGCTTACCTTGCTTATGACGCTGTTGCTGCTTTGCGGGGGTATGTCCTTGTTTGAATCCTTAAATACCGCCTTCGCAACGGCGGGGACGGGCGGTTTTTCCGTAAAAGCGGACGGCTTTGCAGGGTATTCGCATTATTTGCAGTGGGTCGTAACCGTATTTATGCTCCTGTTCTCGTTGAATTTCAACGCGTATTTCTTGCTTTTATGCGGAAAGATTAAGGACGCGTTTAACTTGGAAATTCGGGTATTTTTGGGGATTGTCGCCGCGGCAATCGTTTTGATTACCTTGAATATTTGCCTTACGGCAAGCGCACTGTACGATTACGCCGTAGGCGACGCTATCCGTTATTCGGCGTTTTCCGTGGCTTCCATAATTTCCACGACGGGTTTTACGACGGTGAATTTCGATTTATGGCCCGCCTTTTCAAAATTTATCTTGGTACTGCTTATGTTTATCGGCGCGTGTGCGGGCAGTACGGGCGGGGGATTGAAGGTTTCCCGCGTGGTCGTGCTGTATAAAGGCGCGACGCACGAAATGAAACGAGCGTTACATCCCAAACAGGTCAAGAAAATCACTATGGACGGGCGAATCGTAGAACACGAGGTCGTCCGCAATACCAACGCGTATTTGGTGATATATCTTCTCATTTTTATATGCTCTCTGTTTTTGGTTTGCCTTAGCTGTGAGGATTTGGTAACGAATTTTACGGCGGTAGCGGCCACGCTGAATAATATCGGGCCGGGGCTTGGTAGGGTAGGTCCTGCGGGGAATTTTGCGTTTTATTCTAATTTTTCCAAGCTCGTACTTATTTTTGATATGCTTGCGGGCAGATTAGAGCTTTTCCCTATGTTAATCCTGTTCCGCCCTGCTACTTGGAAAAAGTGAGTGATAAATAGCGTTTGCGAGGCGAAAATATATTGACATAAAGGGTAAAGAGTGGTATAATTACAATAATAAATAACGATTGATGGAACCAGCTGACTGCAGAGGACGTTGGTTCTTTATGTTTCTTAGAAGGAATTTTTATGGTTGGAAAAAGAAAACGCACACTTTCAACAACGCAGATTATATTATTAAGTTTCCTCGTGGTGATTCTCTTGGGAAGCGCGCTGCTAGCTTTGCCGATCAGCTCTGCCGACGGCGAAGCCGTACCCTATCTCGACGCGTTGTTTACGGCAACTACGTCCACCTGCGTAACGGGGCTGGTTACCCTTCCAACGGTTTCCGCGTGGAGTTTGTTCGGGCAAATCGTTATATTGCTTTTGATACAAATCGGCGGTCTTGGTATTATCACCATTATGTCTGGGCTTATGCTTCTTTTGAACAGGAAAATGGGCATCGGCGACCGATTGCTTATTCAAGACGCCTTTAATCTCAATACGATGGCGGGGCTTGCGAAATTCGTGAAAAACGTACTGTTGGGTACGCTTGTCGTCGAAGCAATCGGCGCGGTTTTGTATATGCTGGTGTTTGTTCCCGAGTTCGGCGCAAAGGGGATATGGATATCGGTATTCAATTCCGTTTCCGCCTTCTGTAACGCAGGTATCGATATTATTGCAGAGAACAGCCTTTGCAATTACGCCACCAACCCTTTGGTCAATTTCGTTACCGCCGCGCTCATTATCCTCGGCGGTTTAGGGTATATCGTATGGTGGGACGTGCTTCGCGTTATAAAAAGTCGTTCGCCAAAGAACAGAAAGATATTCAGACATTTGACCTTGCATTCGAAAGTTGCCATTACCGTTACGGCAGGGCTAATCCTTTTCGGTACGGTTCTTATATTCGCTTTTGAATACGCGAACCCGTTGACGATTGGAGAAATGTCCCTGTTTGATAAAATTCAAGTTTCCTTTTTTCAATCGGTTACGACGAGAACCGCAGGGTTTGCCACCGTTGCGCAGGAAAATTTGACGAACGCCTCTGCCGCCACGTCTATTATTTTGATGATAATCGGCGGTTCGCCCGTGGGAACGGCGGGCGGTATGAAAACGGTTACGCTTGCCGTCCTCGTTTGCTCTGCGTTCGCTACGATAAGGAATAAGAAGGGCGCAACGTTATTCGGCCGCCGTATCAGTGAGGAACTGATAAAAAAGGCGGTTGCCGTTGCCGTAATGTTCCTTACCATTTGCAGTATATCCGCCGTGCTCTTAATGGCGACGAGCGACGTATCCGCCATCGACGCGGTATATGAAACGGTCAGCGCAACGGCAACGGTCGGCCTTTCGAGAAACCTAACCGCAACGCTGAACACTTTTGGGAAGCTGATTATTATTATAACGATGTATTTCGGCAGAGTAGGGCCGATTTCGCTTGCAGTAGCCTTCGGCAGTAAAAATGAAAGTCAAAACGTAATTTCCGAGCCGACGGAAGATATCAGTATAGGATAAGGAGAAGAATCATGAAATCAAAGAAAACGTATGCAGTTTTTGGTCTTGGAAGATACGGCACAGCCGTGGCAAGAGAGCTTGTAGAGAACGGTATGGAGGTGATTGCCGTAGATACCGAGCAAAGAACGGTTAACGACGCGTCGGCGTATCTGCCCGTGTGCAAATGTGCCGACGTAACGGACGCGGAGGTTATCTCCCGCCTTGGAATCGGCAATATAGATACCGTCGTCGTTTGTATGGCAAGCAATCTTGAAGCAAGCGTTATGGCGGTAACGCTTTGCAAGGAGGCAGGCGTAAAAACGGTTATCGCGAAATGCGCCAACGAGATGCACCAAAAAATACTGCTTCGCGTAGGCGCGGATCAGGTGGTTTTCCCCGAGAACGAGTCGGGTATTCGCCTTGCCAAGAATCTGCTCAGCTCGGGCTTTATCGATATGATTTCTCTGTCAAAGGACGTGTCTATGATTGAGATTGACGTGAAAGCCGAGTGGTGCGGGAAAAATTTAATCGAATTGAATCTCCGTAAGAAATACGG
The DNA here is from genome assembly GCA_045611525.1 of Candidatus Scatosoma sp. Taxonomy (GTDB): domain Bacteria; phylum Bacillota; class Clostridia; order Christensenellales; family Borkfalkiaceae; genus Scatosoma. The sequence continues at coordinate 20,445 of JAZKXK010000024.1, forward strand.
CTTTAATATCGTAGCAATCAAGAAGGGAGAAAACGTCAGCGTAAACATTAATCCCGAACAGCCCCTTGAAACAGAAACTACGCTGATCGTTATCGCGAATACTGCAAAATTAGGTAAGCTGAAATAAGCCGTCAAATTCCAGTTAGGGACTTGCAAACGGCGGGACAAAAGAGGGCCTTCTCGGTTAAAAACCGAAAAGACCCTCTTTTATATTTGCATTAACGGATAATCCGCCGACAAAAATCAAAACCTCTATCATATGAACGCTTGAACAATTGTTCAAGCGTTCATATGATATGTAAAAAGGGAAGGGGAGAGGGGATAAAAAAGGGAGCGCTCCGTTACGGAGAACTCCCAAAAAGGTTATGATTATTTCGTGCCGAACAGTCTGTCGCCCGCATCTCCAAGCCCCGGTAAGATATAGCCGTTTTCGTTAAGCTGTCTGTCCAGCGTGGATACGTACACCTTAACGTCGGGGTGAGCCGTCGCGACCTTGGTTACGCCCTCAGGCGCGCCGATAATCGCCATGAATTTGATATTCTTGCAACCGCGCTTTTTCAGCAGGTCAATCGCGTCGCACGCGCTCCCGCCCGTTGCGAGCATAGGGTCGACCAACAAAACAAGCTTGTCTTCAATCCCGTCGGGGAGCTTGCAGTAGTATTCCTTAGGCTCTAAGGTTTCCTCGTCGCGGTACATACCGATATGCCCCACGCGCGCAGAGGGGAAGAGTACGTGTACGCCGTTCACCATACCAAGCCCTGCACGAAGGATAGGCACGATAGCGATAGCGTTGTCCAAAACGACGGACTGCTCGCAAATCTCCAAGGGAGTTTTTACCGTCTTTTTGACGGTGGGAACGCCCTCTTTTAACGCCTCGTAGGTCATAAGGGTGGTAATTTCCTCGATAAGCTCACGAAACTCTTTCATAGAGGTTTTTTCGTCCCGCAGGATAGCGATTTTGTGGTTGATAAGCGGATGATTAAAAATAACTACGTTGTCAAATTGTTGCATATAAAGTACCTCGTTTTCCCTATTGTAGCATATTTTATCATAAAAAGCAATAGAAAGAACGAAAAAATCAAAACGTCCCGTTGCGGGGCGTTTTACGTGCAGTCAAAGCGGGATAAATAAAGTGAATACGAATTATTTCTTAGGGACTCTTGGATAATCTTCTTTTTCCTCAAATAAGATTTGGCGAATTTCAATCATTTCATCTAATAGACTATTTAGTTTTTTCTTCGCTATTTCCTCACGGCAACCCCGTATAGAACAATTGCTTCTCCAAAATTCGCATTGCTCGTGCTTGTCAACTTCTGCTTGTTTTTTACGGCATAAACCGCAATCTAATTTGTCAAAATGGCATAATCCTTTTGTGTAATACGCTTTATAATTAGCACAATTCCAACACGCTTTATCTTTTCGTTCCATAATTTTCTCCTTTTGTGTTTTTATAAATTATAACACTAATTTTAGTGTATGTCAAGTAAAAACACGCAGTTTAGTGTAAAATATAAACATGAAAACATTTGGGGAAAACTTAAAATATTTTAGGAAGTTAAATAAAATCAGTCAAAAGAATTTTGCCGAAAGGCTGGAAACCACACAGCAACGCATAAGCGAGTGGGAGTGTAACAAGGTGGAGCCGTCCTTATACAACATTATAAAAATCTTGAAGGTATTTGATATTACCTTTGAAGAATTGACAGAAGGGATAGAAGATAAAATCTCCGCGCCGTAACTCACGGCGCGGAGATTGAAGTTATAGCAGATTATGTTAAAAACAGTTAAAAGCTTTAACCAACTTTCCGTTTCAAAACATTCTTTTCTTGCAATTTTTAATTTTGAAAGCATATCGGGCAAGCTTTGAGGATATTGTGCTTCCGTTATATTCGCAAAAACGCTTGATGAAGATTTACGAATTTGAAAAACGGTGTTCGAGCAATCTTTTATGTTAGACAAGGATTGACACATAATTTCAATATCAATAGCCAACTGTTCGGCATATTTCATTAGTAGGTTTTCTTTCATAATTTATCCCTTGTAAAAAATCACAACGACAGTTGTGTATGTAATCCGCGATAGCGGTATGTCATCAATTTTGTATGTAATCAAGCCGAAGATGACATACACGGCAAGCCGTGATTACATACGCCTACGGCGATTACATGCCAAGCCTTCGGCTTGTATAAACAACCTAAGTTGAACTTCAACTTAGGTTGTTTTTGGTGGAGGTGGTGAGAGTTGAACTCACGTCTTACTCGGCTGCCAAAAAACTTTCTACATACTTAGTTTATCTATTATTTCTTAATCATACAACGCGGGTAAACACGCTTCGTGTAACGCAGAAGGCTGGATACTCTTATAAAAACACCTTCCGATTTCAACAAGAGTGTTCCGTCTTGATGACGCCGCGACCCCGACCGACGGATAAATCGGGCGCGACGATTCGTTAATAAACGAAGTTACGCTGCAAGAGCGTAGTTTGCATTTCTATCTGCATTTAAATTTAGGCGGAACGTTTTATCGTAGTCGCTCCGGCTACGGTATGCTTATTCTTTCGCTCACCGGCAATCGAATCCGGGGCACCCCCATATCATTTGGTTGGCTATATTATTATACACGCACTTTTCTAAAAAGTAAACGGTTTTTTGCACTTTTTCATATTTTTCCAAAGAAAAAAGCGCGCAGGCGTTGACTTTTTTTAATTTTTCTTATATAATAAAGCCGAAAACGAATGATAAGGAGCGTAGTATGAAACGCACGAAAAAAAAGACGATTGCATTAATCGCGCACGACAATAAAAAATCCGAAATCGTAAACTGGGCGCTCAAAAATAAGGAAACGCTTGAAAAATTCGACCTTTGCGGGACGGGTACGACGGCAAAACTGATTGCCGAGGCAACCGACCTAAGCGTTAAGCGTTATCTTTCAGGCCCGCTTGGCGGCGACCAGCAAATCGGCGCGAAGGTAGCCGAGGGGAAAATCGATATGGTAATTTTCTTTTGGGACCCCTTGGAATCCCAACCCCACGACCCTGACGTAAAGGCGCCTTTGCGTATTGCCGTGGTGTACGATATCCCTATCTCCACCAACCGCGCCAGCGCCGATTATATGATTCATTCCACCTTCCTCGAAAACTAAAAATTACTCCCCGCCGTCTGGCGGGGAGTTCGTCTTTACTCTTGATATTCAAAGCAAGGAATGGGTTTGAGTTTAAATTCGTTCAAGACGTGCAGTCTGTCAATGCGGGCTTTCGTGTCTTTATCCTCGCACACGCCCGTACGGATATACTCGTCCAAAACAGCGTAGCTGAACCCCAAATTGTCCTCGTCCGTCCTCTCCGTCAAACCGTCGGAGGGGACTTTTTCTACCAGGTTCAAGGGCAGTTTTAAATAATGCCCGATAGCCTTGACCTCTCTCACCGTAAGCTTACCAAGAGGGGCAAAATCGCCTGCGGCGTCGCCGTAGCGTGTGGAGTATCCCACCCAGTCCTCGGAAAGGTTGCAGGTATTCGCCACGCGCCCATTGTTGGACTGCGAAAGGGCGTAAAGGGTAGACATACGGATACGGGGGGGGAGATTGACCGTCGTTTGGCGGCTGATTTCCACACCGCTTTCCTTCAGCGAATCCAACACGCCGTCCACCGCTTTTTTAATATTGCAAACGTAATAGGGGATACCCAGGTGCTTAACGAGTTGCTCTGAGCAATCGATATCGGGTTGCTCGCCGTTGGGCATAAGCACGCCGATAACGTGTTCTTTTCCAAGCGCCGCAACGCACAGCGCCGCTACTACGCTAGAATCTTTACCGCCCGAAATCCCGATGACGGCGTTACAGTCTTTTCCGTTTTTGTCAAACCATTCGCGAATCCATTCGATTGCGCCTTGGGTGGCTTTTTCAACGTTAAACATAGTCTCCTCTTAAATATCAAACAACAAATCGCCGTAGGTGGGCATAGGCCAGTATTCCGCCGAAACGAGGTTTTCCAAGCCGTCCGCAGCCGCGCGGAGTTTTTTCATAATCGGCAATACCTTGTCCTTATAGTGCTTTGCAAGCGTATGCGCGCCCTTGCATTTTTTACCCGCTTCCAGCGCCTTTTCCAAGCCCTTTACCTGCGCGTACGCCTCGGCGGTGAGGTTGGAGATTTTTTCCAGCATTTCCCGTTCGTAGGTGCAATTCAAGCTTTCGCATACCGATTTTTTAGACAAAATGGTAGAGGAAAGGAGCTGAGAATACTCGCTTACAGCGGGTAAAATTTCCTTCTTTGCCATATCCGCCATCGTCTTCGCCTCGATATTGATGAGGTTGCAATAGCTGTTAAGCAAAATTTCCAAGCGGGAATGCATCTCGCGCTCGGTGTATACCCCGTGCGAGGTGAAAAGCTGAACGTTTTTATCCGCAACGAAACGGGGCAGGGCGTCGGGAGTGGTTTTGAGGTTAAGAAGCCCCCGTTTTTCTGCCTCTTTCAGCCATTTATTGTCGTACCCGTTGCCGTTGAACACGATACGCTTGTGCGCTTTGATAACCCTTTTGATTAAATCGTGCAGCGCCGTTTCAAAATCGTTAGCGGTTTCTAATTCGTCGGCGAACTGCTTTAAGACTTCCGCAACCGCCGTATTGATTACGATATTAGGGTCGGATACGGAAGCGGACGAGCCGAGCATACGGAATTCAAACTTATTGCCCGTGAACGCAAAGGGCGAGGTACGGTTTCTGTCCGTCGTATCCTTAGGGAATTTGGGCAGGGTATGTACGCCGATACGCATAAGCTCTTTTTCTTTTGCGCCGTAGGGGGTTTCCGTTTCGATGGCTTCGAGAATTTCCGTCAGCTCGTCGCCGAGGAAAATGGAAACGACCGCAGGGGGCGCTTCGTGCGCGCCCAAACGGTGGTCGTTGCCTGCCGAGGCTACCGACACGCGGAGCAAATCCTGATAATCGTCCACCGCTTTTAAAATAGAACAAAGGAAGAGCAGGAACTGCGCGTTTTCACTAGGGGTATCGCCGGGTTCGAGTAAGTTTATACCCGTGTTCGTAGAAATCGACCAGTTGTTATGCTTACCGCTGCCGTTGACCCCTGCGAAGGGTTTTTCGTGCAATAGGCATACCATGTCGTGTTTCTTTGCGATTTTTTGCATAATTTCCATCGTCAGCTGATTGTGGTCAGCCGCGATATTCGTCGTGGCGAAGATAGGCGCAAGCTCGTGCTGCGCAGGCGCAGCCTCGTTATGCTCGGTTTTCGCCAAAACGCCGAGTTTCCAAAGCTCTTCGTTCAAATCGTTCATAAACGCCTGTACGCGGGGCTTGATGACCCCGTAATAATGCCCCTCGACCTCTTGGCTTTTGGGAGGCTCTGCCCCAAAGAGCGTGCGCCCCGTATAGACGAGGTCCTTTCTCTTTTGGAACATTTCCTTGTCGATGAGGAAGTATTCCTGTTCAGGTCCGACGGTGGTTTTTATCGAAGTAACCTCTTCGTTTCCAAACAGCTTCAAAACGCGCATCGCTTGGCGGTTGATGGCTTCCATAGAACGAAGAAGAGGGGTCTTTTTATCCAGAGCGTCCCCGCCGTAGGAGCAAAAGGCGGTAGGGATACAAAGCACCTTGTCTTTGATGAACGCGTACGAGGTAGCGTCCCAAGCGGTGTAGCCCCTTGCCTCGAAGGTGGCGCGAAGTCCGCCCGAGGGGAAAGAGGACGCGTCCGTTTCGCCCTTCACAAGCTCCTTGCCCGAAAACTCCATAATGACCTTTCCGTCCTTATCGGGGGAAATGAAGCTGTCGTGCTTTTCCGCGGTAATGCCCGTCATAGGCTGGAACCAGTGGGTAAAATGGGTAGCGCCGAGGGAAATCGCCCAGTCCTTCATCGCCGTTGCGACGGCGTTTGCTACGGATAAATTAAGGCTTTTTCCGTCCTTAATCGTGCGCTTGAGAGAATTGTAAATATCCTCGGATAAGGTTTCCTTCATAACCTTATCGTCAAAGACCATACACCCAAAGTAATCGGACACGAGTTTCATAGCTTTTGTACTCCTAAGTAAAAGTAAACGAAAAAAGGCAAAGGCAACCGCGCGTTTCGCTTGTGGCACCCTTGCCGTTGCAAGTATTATAACCTATTCATTAGGTTATTGTCAATTGTTTAAAGGGCTGTTTTGTCTTTTTTCTCTCTTTTTCCAAGACAGAAAACCGTAGCAATCGTTGACGAGGAAGGTCAAAAAGCAAAAAACCATAGGCAAATAGGAGATACGCTCCAAAGCCGCCAGCACCCAAAGCCCTATCAAAACGATATCGTTCGCGCTGTAGGCAAGGGCGTAATAGGGACTGCGCAAAATCAAAAGCGAGGCGGCGAGAAAGCTTGTGGCAATCGATACCGTACTCAAAAGCAGATGGGGAGTATTAAAATACTTCAAAATGAAGTAAAATAAGAGCGTAACGGCAAGACTGGCAAGGCTTGCTAAAAGAACTTTCCGCTTGGTCATTTTAGCGATTTTTACTTCCGCTTTTCCCTTTTGAGAGGGGTTTTTCAGCCAAGTAATACAGGCGACTATCGCGCTTGGCAGGCTCATAAACACGTAGGTAATCATTTCTCCGTAATATCTAAATTTTAAGGATACTAAGCCGTATAAAACGCTGAAAAGGATAATCAAAAACTGCCCGATAACGTTGCCCTTTGCGATGAAAATCAGCGAAGACACCCCTACCAGGGACGCGATGAGCGTTAAAATATAAAAATCTCCGCCTAAAAGATAAGAAAGGGCAATAACGGTTGCGGAACACGCCCAAAGCGCCCACTCGAACGGGGAAAAATAGGAAAAAAGCTTTTTAAGTTTCATAACTATATTATTATAGAAAGTTTATCAAAAAAAGTCAACGCTTTAAGCGAAAAAGCGAAAGGAAAAATTTTGCTTTCATTTGCTTGCCTTTTTTTAGAGGCTTTGATATAATGATAAATGTGAGAGAATTGTTTATCTTACGAAAGGAGAAAGTATGTTAGAAGCAATCCTATTATTGTTAGCAGGCGTGGGCGTGTTTATTGCAGGTATGAATATGCTCAGTTCCGGGCTGGAACAAAGCGCAGGGGGCGGCTTGAAAAAGCTGCTTGGTAAAATCAGCAATAACCGCTTTGCGGGGGTCGGCGTCGGCTTGGCTGTTACGGCGATTATCCAAAGCTCGTCGGCAACCTCGGTTATGGTCATCGGCTTTGTAAATGCGGGGATTATGAGCTTAACGCAGGCGGCGGCAATTATTATGGGCGCGAATATCGGTACGACGGTTACGGGGATTTTGGTTTCCTTGCAATCCCTGCCTGTATCTGATTTCGTTATGCTGCTTGCATTCGTTGGGGTTATGATGACCTTCGTAAAATCGGAAAAAGTAAAACAAATCGGCGGTATTTTGTGCGGGTTCGGTTTGATTTTCGTAGGCTTGGAGCTTATGGGTTCTTCCTTGAAAGGCTCCAAAGAAATCAACGATTTCTTCGTAGATTTGTTTAGTAAGATTAGCTTTCCCGTATTGCTTATCCTCTGCGGCGCGGCGTTTACGGCGGTTATCCAAAGTTCTTCGGCGGCGACGGGTATCTTCATTACTATGGTAGGTACGGGTACGCTTACGATGGGGGACGCGTTGTTTCTCGTTTTGGGTTCGAATATCGGTACCTGCGCAACGGCGTTGCTTGCAAGTTTTGGTACGAACGTCAACGCCAAGCGTACCGCATTTATACATTTTTCTGTAAAAACCTTCGGTGCGTTTATGTTTATGGCGCTCGTTTGGCCCTTGAAATCGCAGGTTTTGAATATTTTGGAAACTTGCCTGCCCGGCAATCCCCAAATGCAGCTTGCTTGGTTCCACGTTACCTTTAACGTGTTTAACACTTTATTGTTAATTCCCTTCGTGAAGCAAATCGTTAAGCTTGCTACCGTTGTGATTAAGGATAAACCTGAAAAGAGCGACGGCATGCAGCTCAAATTCGTGGACGAGCGCTTGCTTAAAACGCCCCCCGTTGCGCTTATGCAGGTAAAGAAGGAAGTGGAATACATGGCTTCGCTTGCCAAAGAAAACCTTGCTAAGGCGTTCGAGGCAATGAAAGAGGGCGCGGACGATTTTACGGCGGAAATCAAGGGCAGAGAAAAGATTATCAACTTCACTAACCACGCGTTGACAAAGTATTTGATTAAGCTTTCCGCACTCGTAGACGCGAAGGATGAAAAGACCATCGGCGCGTACTTCCACGTATTAAACGACTTAGAGCGTATCGGCGACCACGCGGAAAACTTCCACGAAATCGCGGTGGAAATGCAGGGCGCTGGCTTGCAGTTCTCCGAGTCTGCGACGGCGGACTTGGTGGCAATGCAAGGCAAGGTTTTGGAAATGTTCGCTCTTGCAAGCGAGGCGTTTGATAACGCGCAAACGGATAGGTTGTTGGATTTGACCGATTTGGAAAACGAGGTAGACGGCATGAAACGTTCGCTTTCGGCAAGCCATTATACCCGTCTTGCTGAAGGGCTTTGCAAGGTAGAACTCAGCCCTTACTTCACCTCAACGATTGCGGGGTTAGAGCGTGTCGGCGACCACCTTATCAACGTAGGGTACAGTATTCTCGACCCTACGGGTTCGCAAAGCGCGTCCAAGAAAAAATTGATGCAAGAATAAAAATTCTTATAAAAAAATTCCGTTTGCATATTTACAAACGGAATTTTTTTTGCTATACTATAGGTGTGGATAGATATTCACAATGATACTACAAAGGAGTGGAAAGATATGGGGAAATTCGTTATCAAAAAGACGCCGTCGGGCGCGTTCAATTTCAGCTTGTATGCGGGGAATATGGAAAAAATTGCCGTTTCGTCGCAGGTGTATTCCACGAAATCCGCTTGCAAAAAGGGTATGGAGAGCGTCGGCAAACACGCCGTTCGCTGTATTGCGGAGGATAGGGTAGAAGACCAAACCTTGAAAAATCCCACCGCGAAAACCTGTCCTAAATTCGAGGTGTATTTTGATAAAGCGGGCTTATACCGCTACCGCTTGATTGCCTCCAACGGCGAGAGCATCGCCATGAGCGAGGAGGGCTACAAATCCAAAAGCGGGGTTATGAACGGACTGAAAAGCGTTTCCGTAAACGCGGTGAACGCGGAAGTGGTAGACGAGAGCTTGGAGAAATAATTTGGTTTAGCAAAAAAAAGGAAGGTGCAAGCCTTCCTTTTTTTTGTGGCGCAGAGAAGAGGAAATTGTTGTTGAACAACAAAGCGTCGTCGCTCGGGCAAGGTAGAGAAGGAATAAGGTTGCGTACAGCCTCGCTCCTCGCGCGAACCTCCGCGTATGCGGAAAGCCCTCAATCTCTTCCCTTCGCCAACAAAAAACAGCACCCCACAAGGGGTGCTGTTCGTTGGCGCAGAGAAGAGGATTCGAACCTCCGGTACGTTTCAGGCGCACACACGATTTCCAATCGTGCTCCTTAAACCACTCAGACATCTCTGCAATAGTGCGCTTTCTTCAAAGCGCCTATTTATATTACTGTATTTTTTGAGAAAATGCAAGCGTTTTCGCTATACTTTCAAAAAATTGTTTGAAAAAGTTTTAGTTTGTTTTATAACAATTGCAGGCAACGCCGCTGGGTAAAAAGCCCGTGTCCGAACATTTTACGCAGGTGAATTTGGGTTGTAATTCTTCCTCGTCAATTCCAAGCGTTTGCAAAATGCTCCGTCTTTCTTTTAAAAGCTCGGCTTTTTCCTGCGTGAGGGCGGGGAGCTTTTTCGGCTCGAATACTTCCGCCTTTGCAAGCGCGATTTCCATTTTGGAAAGCTGGGTGGAGATTTCCTTAAAACGGGGATTTTTATTTGCCTTGGCTAAGTATTTATCCGCGCGGGTGAGCGCCTTTTCTCTAAGTAACGCGTAATATCTTTCTCTATCCGTTTTGGCGTTTATCGCCTCGATGGCAGGGTTGGTATAACCTCGCGAAATTTGCGTTGAAGGCGTACCTGCCCCCGTCGTTTTGTTTTCGGGAATGTCCTTTGCCTCGTAGATACCCCCGCGTTTCCAGTCGGAAAGTATCTTGTTCATATAGGGGATAGGATTGGCGCTCGTTGCGCTTCGTTTTGCCGCCTCGATAATCATTTCGTCGCTGAATTTCCATTCCCGCCAGGTTGCAATCAGGGCAAGGTTTGCCGCATTGTTGCGTATCCCGCCGCATACCTCGCGGAGCTTGGTAAACAGTTTCAAATCGGCGTTTTTGCCTTTTAAGAACTCCTTAACGCCGTCCTTGGAAACTACGCCGTCTGCAAATAAGGCTTGCACCAAACCGTCCAAGGAATTGAAGTCTCCGCGTTCCGTTTTCATGCAAAAGAGGGCGAGGTCTAAAAGCGAACTGTCCTCAAAGCCGTAGTTATACCATTTTTCCACGTATTCGTCGATATAGGGGGCGGGGTTTTGTATCTTCACGCCCAGCTTTCTGCCTAAGCGGAAGGTAAGGCTTGCCAAAGCCTCTCTATCAACAAGATAGCTTTCGATTTCCTTTGTCGTGAGCTTGCCTTTTTCCGCAAGCTCTGTAAGGCTCATATCCAAGCCGTTCATCGTGCCGCGCTTTAGCTTGCGCGCGGCGGTAAGCACGCCGTGCTTGGCAAAGCCCAAGCTTTCCGTCCATTTTTTATACAGCTCGTAATCGCTCTCGTCGGGGGTGCGCTGGTAGGCGGACATTGCCGTGAAAACGGCAAGCAGGTCGCCCTCGTGCGCGTTATAGCCCGAAAGCTCCTTTTCTACCTGTTCGTAAGTAACCAAGCCCGCGCGAATGAGCTTTTTCGCTTTATTGAAGATATACGAAGGGGAAACCGCCTCGCCCTGTTTGTTGACGCAGTATTCCACAATCAGCAGCAAAGCCTGTGGCTGCAGGGTATTTTCTTCCAAAAAGCGCATATATTTGACGTAATCCCCTGCGGAAACGAACTTGCCGACCTTTTGCATTTTGCGCTGCAATTCCTTGTTGAAATCGGCGTACTGCTCGTAGCGGATTTTCTTTGGTCTGCCGACTGCCGAGCGCACGGGCAAATACTGTACGGTAAGCGGCTCTTTGGCGAGAATTTCCACAAGGTCGTAATCCTCCCAAAAGGCAAAGGCTTGCAGAATTTGTTCCTCGGTGGTTTTGAGCGTTTCCGCCATATTGGTTACGGAAAATTCCGTTTCGCGGTTTTCGCAAAGATACAGTCCGTAAAGGTAGACCTTTACGGCAAAACCGTCCGCTTCGGGAAGGTATTTGGTGATAAATTTGTTGTCGATAATCGTATGGCCGCTATCGTATTCTTTGGAAAAATTGCAAAATGCCATAAAACGCTCCTTTTTTCAACCTAACTTTGTTAGGTTTCGTAAAAATTTTACGCTTTTATCAAAAACTTCCTTGCTTTCTTCAAGCAAATAGTGTATAATAGAGTAGATATTTGCTATTATACCCTTTTTCAAAAGCAAATGCAAGACGTTTTCAAGCTTTTTTTCAAGAAAAATAAAAAAAAGTAAAAGGCAATCGACGGACGGAAAGGAATTTATGATTGTTAGCGCAATTTCCCTTTGGAAAAAATACAATTTAAATACTCCGCTTTGCGCCAGCGTTTGGGGTGAGGAAGACAAGGGCGACAGAACCTATTCCCACGTTTCTTATTCGGGACACGAGGGGACGGACGGCAGCGTCCGTGTTTACGCGCGCTTTGCCCGCCCGAACACGAACGCCAAAACGCCCGCGGTGCTTCTTTTGCAGGACGCAGGGAAAACGCCCGATATTGAGCTGATGGATTATTTCGTGGACAGAGGCTACGCCGTACTCGTACCCGATTATTCGGGTAAAATGAGTGGCGACGACGGCACGGTACTCCGTACCGTCTATCCCGAATCCCTCTCGCAAGGCAATCTCGAAAGCGCCGAAGGTTTGCACTCTCTTATGGACGTGGACAGCGATAAGACCTGCTGGGTGGAGTGGACGTACGTTGCCCTCTATTCGATAAAATACCTCAAGTCCTTGCCGAATATCGGCAATATCGGCGTGGTAGGGGTGCGCACGGGCGGGGAAATCGCTTGGCAAACCATGCTTTCGCCCGACGTGAAGTGCGGCGTTCCTATCAATGCGGCGGGGTGGTATTCTTTCCTCAATATCGCAAAATTCGGCGCGAACGTCGCCCACCATTTGAGCGATAACAGACACCGTTATATCGCGGCGGTAGAGGCGCAGTCCTACGCGCCCTACGTCAAGTGTCCCGTGCTTATGCTTTGCGCGCTCCGCGACAGGCGGTTCGATTGCGACAGAGCCTACGATACCTATTCCCGAATCGGGAGCGACGACGGCAACGCGCTGGTATATTCTCAAGACAGCGGGGCTTGCATCGGGCCGAACGCACTTTTGGATATGGATTTGTTCTTGGAAAAGAACTTAAAGGGCAGAGAGGTGTATATTCCCGATACCCTTAACGTGTCTTTAAAAGACGCTGACGGGGGCGTGGAAGTCTTGGTAGAATGCGACAAGGAAGGGCTTTTGGAAGAGGCGGGCATTTTCTACGCCGAAGCGGACGTAAAAACCCGTTCCACCTACCGCGAGTGGCGCTGTGTGCATAAGGTACAGGGCAGAACGGTGAAAAACGGCACGTTTCGCCATACCGTCAAGCCCTTCGAGGGGGCGACGGCGGTGTTCGTTTATGCGTACGCCAAATATTTTAACGGTTTCCGCGTGATGTCGAAAATCGCGTCCAAGCGTTTGACAAGTCCGGATACGGGCGTGGTCAAGAGTCGCAGGCTCTTTTCAGGCAAGGAAATGGATTGCTTCGGCGTGGCGGAATACGAGGACTATTCCATCGGCGGGATTTTCCTTGAAAAGGACGCCGTTCCCAAAATGTCCGTAGGCTACGGCAATATCAACGGCGCGTACTCCGTCGGCGGTATCCGTACCTATAAAATCAGTTCTCCTCGTTACGTACCCGAAGAAAACGCGCTTTTGGAATTTGACGCGTACTCTCAGGAAACGCAAACCCTGCTCGTAACCGTCGAGGTTGCGGACGTGGAAACGGAAGAGGAAAGATACTCCTGCGAAGTAGAAATCAAGGGCGGGGGGAAATGGAAACGTATCATCTTGAAAGCAGCCGATTTTAAAGGGGAAACCTACGGCGCGCCCTTGGCGAATTTTTATAACGGCAGCGCGCTCGTGTTCGATTGCGCGGAAGAAGAAAAGGAATTTGCCATTACGAATATTTTGTGGCTATAAGGAATAAACGCATGGAGAAGAACTTGCAAAACAGCGAATTATACGAAACGCGTTACGGCTTTAAGGAAGGTCGGGCGAATTTTATCTTTTACGCCGTTTTACTTTGCCTTAGCGTGTGTCTTTTGATTTTCCGGGTTTGGTGGACGGCTAACTTTTGGGGCGTCGCCGTGGACGGCACGTCTATGGTCTATACCTTAGAACACGGCGAAAAGCTTTTGGTTAAAAGGGTCAAGGACGCGGACGAGTTGGATTACGGAACGATTATCATCGTCGACGTAAGCGGCTATGAGGAGTGTCAAGGCATCAAGGACGGGCTGTTGATAAAGCGTTTGATTGCCAAAGAGGGCGATAAAGTCCGCTGTGAAAACGGAGTGCTGGAAATTTGCAAGGCAGGCATGCAGGAATTTGAAATCGTAAACGAGCCGTACGCACATTACAAGGATAGAAACGCATACGATTTTGACGAATATACGGTGGGAGAGGGAGAAATTTTCTTCCTCGGCGACAATCGCAACGAGAGCAAGGACAGCCGTTATTACGATTATCCCTACGGCTCGCATTTGCAGGATTGCTTATACAAAGCAAGCGACGTGGTTGGATATCTGCCCGACTGGGCTTATGAATATAAAGATATTTTGGAAAGAATATTCTTCATTGAAGATTAAGGAGAAAAAAATATGGCAATTAGAATTACTTCGGACAGCACCTGTGATTTAAATCACTTAGTAGAAGAAAGAAAGGTAGGTATTTTGGCTTTACAGGTAAACTTGGGCGCAAACGCATACCACGACGGCGTGGACATTACGCCCGAGGATATTTTTTCGTTTGTCGCGCAAACGGGAGAGCTTCCCAAAACCAGCGCGCCCAGCATCGGTGATTACGAGGACTTCTTCAACGAGCAGTTGGCGTTTGGAGACGAGATTATCCACTTTAGCATTTCCTCGAAAAGCTCAGGCGCGCACAGCTTTGCCAAGCAGGCGGCGGAAAGCTTTGGCGGGAAGGTGCGCGTTATCGACAGCAAAGCGCTTTCCTCGGGGCAGGGCTTGCTCGTTTTGAAGGCTTGCGACTTGCGCGACGAGGGAAAATCCGCAGACGAAATCGTGGCGGCTATCGAGGAATTGAGAGAGCGCGTCAACACCTCTTTCGTCCCCGACAATCTCGACTACTTACATAAGGGCGGTCGTGTTTCGGGCATGGTTAAGACGGTGGCGGCTATGTTCAAAATCCACCCCCTTATTTATATGGACGACGGTCAGCTCGTACCGGGTAAAAAGTACAAGGGCAAAATGTCCTTCCTTATCAAGCAATACGTAAACGATTTGAAAGAAATGTATCCTAACTACGATAAGAGCCGTTGCTTTATCACCCATTCTTCCGCGGATAAGGAGCTTGTAGAGGCGGCGAAGGCGCAGGTGAAAGCGGTATTTGAATTCGATGAAATCATCGAAACGGTGGCGGGTTCTATCATCACCAGCCATTGCGGAAAGGGTACGCTCGGCGTATTGTTTGCATACGAAAAATAAACACGGAGAAGTACATGACGAACGTGTATAGCGACGCCGATTATTTGGCGGTGTATAAGCAGAAAAATAAGATTTTCAGGGTATTTTGGGGAATAACGGCGGTGTATGCGGCGTTTTGCGTTGCGTGGCTTTGCTATTATATTTCCCTGCCTTATGCCCACCGTTTGCAAATTTTGCCTAAGCTTTGCGTTTGGGTCGCCTCGGCGGTATACGTCGGCTTTGCTTTTCCTTATCTTGCGATTAAGGGGAGTAGGTGCAGGAAGTATTTCAAAATGCTCACCTACCTTTCAGAAGGCTTAAAAAGGGAAGAAAGCAATTACTTTTACGAGTTTGAAAAGAAAGCTCTGCAAAAAGACAACGTCGACGTGATGGGCTGCGTGTTTGAAACCTGGAGCAAGAAAAAGCAGGAATGGCTGGAGCGCGAGGCGTACTGGGACGAGGAGAAGCCTCTCCCCCCCTTTGAAAGCGGGGATTTGGTGCAGTATATCACGCAGGGCAATATGATTTTACAGTATACAATTTTAGAAAAACAGGCTTTGGAGTTTGAAGAAGTCGAGGAGGAGTAATATGAAAGCAGTCGTTACGGTAACGGGTAAGGACAACAAAGGCATTATCGCAAAGGTCAGCGCTTTTTTATCGAATAAGGGCGCGAATATCGAGGATATTTCCCAAACGATTATGGGGGAATACTTCGCGATGATTATGATTGTGGATTTGAGCGAAACGAAAGAGGAGCTTTCCGTTTTGGCAAAGGAGTGCCAAGAAATGGGCAAGCAAATCGGCATGGCGATTTATATGCAGCACGAGGACGTGTTCAACGCCATGCACAGCATTTAAGAGGTAAGCCATGTTCACAAATAAGGACGTTTTAGAAACGATTGCAATGGTGGAAAAGGAACACCTGGATATCCGCACGATTACCATGGGGATATCCTTGCTTGGCTGTATTAGAGATACGGCGGAAGAAACGGCAAACAAGGTATACGACCTCGTCTGTAAAAAAGCAGAGCATATCGTAAAGACCGCAGCCGACTTGGCGGGGGAATACGGTATTCCCATCGTCAATAAGCGCGTTTCGGTTACCCCCGTCAGCTTGATTACGGCGGCGTTCCCCGAAAAAGCCCCGCTTGTGGGCAAGGCGCTGGATAAGGCGGCGGAAACGCTTGGGATTGATTTCCTGGGCGGGTATTCCGCGCTTGTACATAAGGCAACCGCGGATTACGAACGGGTGTTTATTCGCACCATTCCCGAAGTGTTGGCTACGACGAACAGGCTTTGCGCGTCCGTCAACGTCGGCTCTTCAAAGTCGGGTATCAATATGGAAGCGGTCAAAATGCTCGGCGAGGTATTTAAAGAGGCGGCGTATTTAACGAAGGATAAAGACGGTATCGGCGCGGCGAAGCTCGTCGCCTTTTGTAACGCGGTGGAGGACAACCCGTTTATGGCGGGCGCATTCCACGGCGTAGGCGAGGCGGATACCGTTGTCAACGTGGGCGTTTCCGGGCCCGGCGTTGTCAAGCACGCGTTGGAGCAAATTCCCGACGCGAATTTGGACGAGGCGGCGGAAATGATTAAGCGCACGGCGTTTAAAATCACCCGCGCGGGACAGCTCGTTGCCAAAGAAGCGGCGAAAAGGCTGAACGCGCAGTTCGGTATCGTCGATCTGTCCCTTGCGCCCACCCCTGCTGTGGG
>JAZKXK010000025.1:0-10969 GCA_045611525.1 Candidatus Scatosoma sp.
TCTTCCACGGAAGAAGAGGGGGGAGAAAGCGCCTCGTTTTTCTCATCGATTTTGCAAGCCGCTGCGCTTGAGAGCAAGGTGATGGAGAGTAGAAATACTGCTAACAATTTTACTTTTTTCATAATAGTCCTCGATTGTATAAATTTGCATTTTGCTCCGCGTCAAGAGAAGAGATACAATAAAGGGGTGCTTTGTGAAAAATAAGCGCGGAGCAAAACGCATATTCCTATTGTAGTGTAATTTATTTGCGTTGTCAATAGGAGAAAAATGGAAGGGAAGGAAGATATGGGCAGGGCAGGTATGCGTTGAATACCTTTCTAAAATTTTCAAAACGCCCCTTGTACCGCTTGCGAAAATCGCTAAGGTATGTTATAATAAACATAGGAGTTATAAAATTATGAAATTTTTAACGGATATGCACACCCATACGGCGTTTTCCGCCGACGGAGTAGACGGCGCAAAAAAAATGCTTGCCGCGGCGCGGGAGAAAGGGGTCGGCTTTTACGGGATAAGCGACCATATCGAGTTTGACCAAGACCTTTTGAGAATGCCAAAAGCGGAGGCGCTTTCGTATTTAAGCTTTGACGAGGAAGAATATTTCCACGCGCTTCGCCACCTGCAAGAGGATTACGAGGGGGTAATGAACGTTGCCGTCGGCGCGGAGTTTGGGTACACCCAAAAGGAAAAGGTACAGGGCAGGTACGAGTTGATTTGTAAAAAATACCGTCCGGACTTTATCATCAACAGCGTACACGGCGGGGACGGGCTGGACTTTGCTTTTCAGGCGTTTACCGAGGATAAAAAAGAGGTGTACGGCGCGTATCTTGCCTTGGTGAGAAAGAGTTTGGACGCGCCCTATCCTTACGATATCGTGGGGCATATTGGGTATATTGCCCGTTACGTACCCTTTGCGGACAAAAGCTTTAGGGGCTTTGAAAAGGAAATAGACGATATTTTAAAAACGATTATCCAAAAGGATAAAATTTTAGAAGTCAATACCAAAACCAAGGGCTTAGAGCAAAAAACCTTGCCCAGCGAGGATATCCTCAAACGCTATTTCGAGCTTGGCGGAAGAAAGGTTTCCTACGGCTCGGACGCGCATAATACGGAGAGGATTGCCGAAGGCAGGGAACGCGCGGTAGAGGCGCTTAAAGAAATAGGCTTTACCTACTTAACCGTGCCGTTCAGGGGCGAGCATATCAAGGTGGAGATATAATGTCGGAATTAGATTTATTAAAGCTTTTACAAACCTACGGCGAGGAAACGGAGCTTGGGGATTTCACGCCCGAGGAATTGCAAGCGCTTTTGGACGAGCTTAGAGCCAACGGCGAGGCGTTGCCCTTAACCCCGCAAGCTTTCAAAGAAAAGTATTTCGCCTACTACGACGACGTAAAGGATAAGTCCTTAAAAAATCAAGACTGGTAAAAAACGAAGAATATGCGTCGCATTTCAGCGTTGCAGTCCGCGCTCCCTTGCTCGTGTACGGTTAGTACACTCCCATCGGGGGTGCTCCTGCGCCTTCCTTGAAATGCTTGCATCTTACTTCATTTTTAGCGAAGTGAATTGTTCACTTCGTTCACGTGAAACTTAGGTGAATTGTCCCTGACGGGACGTGAATTGTCTTGCGAAGCAAGACGTTGTGGAAATATTACAATAACGCCGACGAAGTCGGCAATTCACGAAAACACCGTTTTCAATTCACGGCGTAAGCCAACTCACGAAAAGCGTAGCTTTTCAATTCACGAATTTTCTGCGTGTTCCGCGGAAAATTTTTTATTTTTCGCCGTTTTTTTTGCGAATAAGTATAGCATTCTTTCAAGAAATATGTTATAATGGTTAAAATGCAGGATTGCGGGCAAAAACAATCCCAAAAACAAGGAGAATGATATGCAGCCTAAGTACAAAAGAGTATTATTAAAACTTTCGGGCGAGGCGCTTGCCGGGGATCAAAGATTCGGGCTTAATCACGAGGTTATCGCACCCGTAGTCGAACAAATCGTAACCCTTCACAAAATGGGCGTGGAAATCGGTTTGGTTATCGGCGGGGGGAACTTCTGGCGCGGACGTCAAGGGACGAAAATGGATAGGACGACCGCCGACCAAATGGGTATGCTGGCTACGGTGATGAACTCGCTTGCGATGATGGACGCTATCGAACAGCACGGCGTACCCGTGCGCGTGCAAACGGCATTGAATATGATTTCCTTGGCAGAGCCTTTGATTTTGAGAAAAGCTTTGCGGCATTTTGAAATGGGCAGAGTGGTCATCTTTGCCTGCGGTACGGGACATCCTTACTGCTCCACAGACACGGCGGCGGCGCTCCGCGCTTGCGAAATTGACGCGGATATCCTGCTTATGGCAAAGAACGTGGACGGGATTTACGATTCAGACCCCAAAACCAATCCGGGCGCCAAAAAGTACGAGGTACTCAAATATGCGGATATCATCAACCGCGATTTGAAGGTTATCGACTTCACGGCGGCGACCATGTGCATGGAAAACAATGTGCCGACCCTGGCGTTTGGCTTGAACGAGGAGAACTCTATCGTTCGCGCCGTTTGCGGCGAGCCGCTTGGTACGATTATCGAAGTATAAAACACAGACATAAAGGAGAACCAACCATGATTGAAAACGAAAAGATTGAAGAGATGATGTTCGAGCTGGAAGAAAAGGCGGAGAACACGATTAACGCGTTAGACAGAGATTACGGCGCAATCCGTACGGGCAGAGCAAACCCCCGCATTTTAGACCGTTTGGAAGTAGAGGCGTACGGCGGTATGAGCAAGCTTATCGAGCTTGGCAACGTATCCGCGCTGGACGCGAAGTGCTTGCAAATCAGCCTTTGGGACAAATCCCTTTTAAAAGCGGTGGAAAAGGCGATTTTGCAATCCAACATTGGGCTTACCCCCTCCAACGACGGTAACGTTATCCGTTTGGTATTCCCCGATATGACGGAAGAACGCAGAAGAGAGCTTGTAAAGCAAGCCAAGAAAATGGGCGAGGAATCCAAGGTCGCGCTTAGAAACCACCGCCGCGAAGCAATGGATATCATCAAGAAAATGAAAACGGCGAAGGAAATCTCCGAGGACGAGGCTTCGGCTTGCGAGGCGGATGTTGAAAAGACGGTTTCTTCGTATATGGGCAAATTAGAAGGCATTATTGCGGCAAAAGAAAAGGAATTAATGTCTATCTAAGCTATGAAGAGGAATAAACTATTGCAGGGGGTCAAAATCCCCGAACATATCGCTATTATCATGGACGGCAACGGACGCTGGGCGAAAAAGCGGCTGTTGCCCCGTTCCGTCGGGCATAAATACGGTATGGAGCGTATGATAGGGCTTATGGAGCGCGCGTTTGAGCTGGGCGTGAAGTATATCACGGTCTACGCGCTTTCCACGGAGAACTTAAAGCGCCCCAAGGAAGAGCTGGACGCACTGTTTAACCTGTTCAGAAACCATTTCAGCGAATACATGGGTAGGGTGTGCGCCCGTGGGGTGCGCCTTCGCGCCATCGGCGATATCTCCCTTTTGCCTGAGGATTTGCAAAAAATCTTGAAGGACAGCGAGGAACAAACCGCAAAGTACGAGGGCAAAGGTATCAACGTCGCGGTGTGCTACGGCGCGCGGGACGAAATCGTAAACGCCGTCAATAAAGCGGTTGAAAAGGGCGAAAAAGTAACGGAAGAAAGCTTTTCCAAGCTCCTGTATACAAGCGAAGTACCCGACCCCGACCTGATTATCCGCACGGGCAAGGAAATACGGCTTTCCAACTTCCTTTTGTACCAAGCCGCATACGCGGAGTTGTATTTTTCAAACAAAATGTTCCCCGAATTTTCGGATAAGGACTTGGATAAAGCCGTTATACACTTTTCCAAGCGCACGAGAAGGTTTGGAAAGACGGACGAACAATTATAATTACAAAAGCAAGGGGGGCAGGTATGCGTTCAAGCGCGTGTCGCCCTTGCGTTTTACTTGTAAACCAAGGAGAAAATATGAAAATCAGATTGCTTTCTGGCTCGTGTTATATTGCCCTTTTGGCGCTCTTTTTTTGCTTAAAAATTTTCCTGCCCTACGGCGATTTCTATTTTGACGGGTTGGTGTACGCGTTTACCCTTTTGGGGACTTTTGAAATGCTGCGCGCGGTAAAAGAGAAAACGACGAAGGCGCAGCGCGGTATCGTGTACGCGTTTGCAGGGTTGACTGTACCCGCTTGTGCTTTCGCGGAGTATTTCCTTGGCGCGGGCTGGACGGCGATAGGGGTCAGCGTGTTTATGCTTGCCGTAGCGTTATTGTCCTTACTCGTTATCCGCCACGAGGAGACCTCTTTGGAAAGCTTGGGGGTAGCCTTGCTCTCGGCGGTATATCCTACTTTGTTTTTATCCCTTATGGTACTTACCAACCACGCGGCAGCGCCTGCGGGCTTGGAAAAGTTCGGGTTTGATTCCCGTATCCTTATCCTGTTCGTATTCGTCGTATCCCCTTGCGCGGATTCGATTGCGTACGTGTTCGGTAAATTTTTGAGAAAGTATTTTCCCAAGAAAATGACCCCCGTTATCAGCCCGAACAAAACGGTTATCGGCGGAATCGGCGGTTTGGTCGGGGGCGTGCTGGGCGCTTTGGCGTTATATTTTATATATAACGCAACGGTCGGCTCGTTTGAACAAATGCAAATTTGGCTGCCCGTATACCTTGCTATCGGGCTGGTAGGCGCGGTGGTAACGGCGTTTGGGGATTTGGTGGAAAGCTGTATCAAGCGCAAGCTTGGTATAAAGGATATGGGCAATATTATGCCCGGCCACGGCGGAGCGCTGGATAGACTGGACAGCGTTATGTATTCGACAATCGTGGCGTACTTGGCATATGTGATTGTGGCTTTACTGGCGTAAACGCACAGCAGGAAGTCCAGAAACTCAGTTTCTGGTTAGGGGCGCGGGGGCGAAAGCCCTCGCAAAAAGGTACTCAAATAAGCAACCGTTAGGTTGCGCTATAACGCCCTTTGGGCGTTGAGTGCGTTGCAAGGCAACGCTTAAACCGTAAACGGTTTGCAACGCAAAACTGCGTTTTGCTTAGGTGTGTCCGTTTTCGTGGAGCGCTGCTCCACACCACGGCAGGGCTACTTGCCCTGCACCCAGCGAGAAACTGAGTTTCTCGACTTCCCGTTAGGGGGTACTCTATGAAAACAATTGCGTTAATCGGTTCGACGGGGTCAATCGGGCAGCAGGTTTGCTCGGTCGCGCGTAGGCACGCCGATAAGTTTAAGATAGAAAGCATCGTTGCAAATTCCTCGGCGGAGCTGTTTTTACAGCAGGTCAAGGAGTTTATGCCTAAGTACGCCGCACTCGTGAACGAAGAGGCGGGAAAGGCGATTGCCGATAAAATCCCCGCGGGCGTGAAGTTTGGCTACGGCGAAAACGCCGCGTTAGAGGCGATTGACTACGGCGAAACCGCGTTCGTGGCGACGACGGGGTTTTCGGGCTTAAAGTACAGCCTCAAAGCCGTGGAATTAAAAAAGGATATCGCCCTTGCCAACAAGGAAACCTTGGTGTGCGGGGGAGAGCTTGTAATGAACAAAGTCAAGGGGGCAGGTATTGATTTAATGCCCGTGGACAGCGAGCATTCCGCACTGTGGCAAGCCCTTAATTTCCGCGCGAACGCGCCCTTTAGACGGCTTATCATCACCGCCAGCGGCGGGCCGTTCTATTCGTATACGGACGAACAGCTGGATAAGGTAACGCCCGCGTCCGCGCTCAAACACCCCACCTGGCAAATGGGCGCGAAAATCACGATAGACAGCGCAACCCTGCTCAATAAAGGGTTTGAGGTCATCGAGGCAAGATGGCTCTACGACGCGCCTTTGGAGAAGATTCATACGATTGTACAGCCCGAAAGCATTATTCATTCCTTGGTCGAGTTCGACGACGGGTGCGTGATGGCGCAGATGAGTTATCCCACTATGGAACTCCCCATTCAGCTTGCCTTGACCTATCCCGACCGCTTCGATTGCGGGTTGCGCCCGCTGAACTTCGAGGAACTGGGCAGTATCCGCTTTTTGCCCTTGGAACGCAAGCGTTTCCCTTGCTACGATTTGGCGTTGACGGCATTAGAACAGGGGGACAACTACCCCTGCGCGCTCAACGGCGCGGGCGAAGTGGCGGTTCGGGCGTTCTTGGACGGACGGATAGCTTTTAAAGAGATTGCCAAAACTATGGAAGCGGTTTTATTAAAAACCGAGCGCCAAAAAGCGGATAGCTACGAGGTTTTGCAGGCTACCGATTTGCGCGCGCGCGCTCTTGCGAGAGAGCTTGTAAGGTGAGAGTATGTTGAATTTGTTGTCTTTTGCGAGCGTAATGAAAAGCGTCGGCGGGGTACTGCTGGCGGTGGTTATTTTGCTTGCTATGGTTACCATTCACGAGTTTGGGCATTATATCGCAGGCAAACTTCTCGGCTTTAAAATCAACGAATTTGCCGTTGGGTTTGGCCCTGCCATTTGGAAAAAACGCAGTAAAAAAACGGGCGAGCTGTTTGCTCTGCGCGTCATTCCCCTGGGCGGGTATTGCGCCTTTGACGGCGAGGACGAGTTTGAGGAAGAAACCCCCGAAGAACCCTTTGGCGAGTTAAAGGACGGGGGCAGGGTTGAGGCGAACGAAGAAATCTACCCTCAGCCTAAAGGGGAACGCTTCAACGACCAACCGCCTTGGAAGCGTATTATCGTGCTTGTCGCAGGTGCGGCGATGAACTATATCCTCGCCCTGTTTTTGATTGTTTTGATGTTCGCCTGTCTTGGCAGACCCGTGTATAAGGTCGCCGAGCTTATGCCTCAAGAGGGCGCGGTAAAGACGGCGGATACCTTGCAGGTCGACGATACCATTTTAAGGATAGACGGTAAAAAGGTATATATGATTACCGACTATATGGACATTTTAGACGGCAAAGCGTATGGGGAAGAAATTACCCTTACAGTACTGCGCGGGGGTGCGGAAAAGGAAGTTCGGCTCGTCTTACAGCAGAACGCCGATTTTGTTAATATGTCGGACACGGGTACGCTCCTTTACGCCATGGGCGTGAATAGTATGTACGCGGTTACCGATAAGGACGGGTTCTTTGAGACGGTAGGCAGTTCCTTGGCATACTCGGTAAAAATCGGGGGAACGGTACTCCGTTCTTTGGGCGAATTATTAACGGGTAAGCTTGGTATGGACGCTATGGGCGGGCCTATCACGACAATTAAGATAACTTCCGAGGCAGCGTCGAGCAGTTTAATGTCTTTTTTGAATATTGCGGCGTTTATCGGGGTCAACCTTGCCGTGTTTAATCTTTTGCCCGTACCCGCTTTGGACGGGAGCAAGGTGATTTTTTGCCTGATAGAATGGATACGCAAAAAACCCGTCAACCGCAAGGTCGAGGCGATGATACACTTTATCGGTATTATCTTCCTCTTTGGCTTTGCCATTTTGGTGGATTTATTACAATTATTCTAACAGGAAGTCGAGAAACTCAGGCGGGTGGCGCCCCTTGCGATAACAGCCCCCAAAACAAGCAACCGTTAGGTTGCGCCTCTAACGCCGAAAGGCGTTCCCTGCGCGACAGCGCCCATAAAAGCAAAGCAAACAAAAAACCGAGTTATCCACGCGATAACTCGGTTTTTGTTTGTAGAAGAAAACTTTTTTATAAAATTTTCTTAATATTTCAAAAAATTCCTTTATTCCCTTGCTTTCCCTGCGAAAAAGTGATAAAATGAAACTGCGACTCCAATTAAATAGCTTAACGACGAGTATACTCTTTAGGTAAGGTGTACCTTTTTCGCGTTATAAAAAACTTGTCGTTAGTTTATTTATTGATTGGTGTCGCAACTAAGCGATAAAGGCGCTTTACAGTGTCGATTATCGTTTGGTAATCGACACTTTTTATCATTTTACGGAGGTTTTTTATGAAAAAGAAAAAGTGGCTAACTCTATTACTCTCCCTAACGCTTATCTTCGCAGGCTCAGCGGTTTTGTCCGCTTGCGATGACGAGGAAGAAAGCAGTATGCAAAGCAGTTCGTCTCAAACGGTGGACAGCTCTTCGGTAGAAGGCAGCTCATTTGTTGAAGACAGCAGCTCCGAGGAAGATAGTTCTTTTATTGAAGACAGCAGTTCTGAGGAAGAAACGCCGAAAACGCCCACCGAAGGGCTTGCGTACGAGAAAATCGAAGGCAAAGAAGAATATGCCGTAGTGGGGCTTGGCACAGCGACGGATGCCGATATCGTTATCCCCGATACCTACAACGATTTGCCCGTTACTTCTATCGGTAGTCAGGCGTTCGATAATTGCGACAGCTTAACGAGGGTAACCATCCCCGACAGCGTTACTTCTATCGGCGAGAATGCGTTCAGGGGTTGCACTAGCTTAACGAGCGTAACTATCCCCGACAGCGTTACTTCTATCGGTGATTATGCGTTCTATGGTTGCAGTAGCTTAACGAGCGTAACCATCGGCAACGGCGTTACTTCTATCGGTATATATGTGTTCACTGGTTGCAGTAGCTTAACGAGCGTAACTATCCCCGCCAGCGTTACTTCTATCGGCGAGAATGCGTTCGCGTGGTGCAACAGCTTAACGAGTATTGAAGTGGAGACGAGCAATGCGACGTATCAATCCATAGACGGCAATCTTTATACCAAAGACGGTAAAACTCTTGTTCGATATGCAATAGGGAAAACGGCTGCGTCATTTACTATTCCCGCCAGCGTAACTTCTATCGGTAGTTATGCGTTTGAGACTTGCTTCGGCTTAAAAAGCATAACCATCGGCAACGGCGTTACTTCTATTGGTAATTATGCATTCTCTAGTTGCAGTAGCTTAACGAGCGTAACTATTCCCGCCAGCGTTACTTCTATCGGTAATTCTGCGTTCTCTAGTTGCAGTAGCTTAACGAGCGTAACTATTCCCGCCAGCGTTACTTCTATCGGTGATTGGGCGTTCGCATATTGCGACGGCTTAACGAGCGTAACTATCCCCGATAGCGTTACTTCTATCGGTGATTCTGCGTTCTCTAGTTGCAGTAGCTTAACGAGCGTAACTATTCCCGCCAGCGTTACTTCTATCGGTGAGTGGGCGTTCTATGGTTGCAGTAGCTTAACCAGCGTAACCATCCCCGCCAGCGTTACTTCTATCGGTGAGTGGGCGTTCGCTGGTTGCAGTAGCTTAACCAGCGTAACCATCCCCGCCAGCGTTACTTCTATCGGTGATTATGCGTTCTATGATTGCAGTAGCTTAACGAGCGTAAATATTACAGACATAGCGGCGTGGTGTAATATTTCATTTGGTAGTGCTTCTGCGAATCCTTTATATTGCGCAAAGAACTTATATTTAAATAATGAACCAGTTACCGAGCTTATTATCCCCAACGGCGTTACTTCTATCGGTGATTGGGCGTTCAAGGATTGCAACAGCTTAACGAGCGTAACCATCCCCGACAGCGTTACTTCTATCGGTAGTTATGCGTTCTCTGGTTGCGATAGCTTACAATATAATGAAAAAGACGGTTTGAAATATCTTGGGAACGACAACAGCCCTTATTTGTATTTAGCGGGGGTAGTAAGTAAGGAGATTACAAGTGCAACTATCAGTTCGAATTGTAAATTTATCGGTAGTTCTGCGTTCTATTATTGCGACGGCTTAACGAGCGTAACCATCCCCGCCAGCGTTACTTCTATCGGTAGTCAGGCGTTCGATAATTGCGACAGCTTAACCAGGGTAACCATCCCCGACAGCGTTACTTCTATCGGTGATTGGGCGTTCGAGGATTGCAACAGCTTAACGAGCGTAACCATTCCCGACAGCGTAACCTCTATCGGTTATGCGGCGTTCGCGCGCTGCAACAGCTTAACGAGCGTAACCATCGGCAACAGCGTTACTTCTATCGGTGATTATGCGTTCTATGATTGCAGTAGCTTAACGAACGTAACCATCGGCAACAGCGTTACTTCTATCGGTGAGGGGGCGTTCGATGGTTGCTACGGCTTAACAGACGTCTATTATAACGGTACGCAAGCGGAATGGGAGCAAATTGAAATTGCTAACGGAAACGACCCTTTAACCAACGCGACCATACATTTCTTGGGCGAAGAAAATTAAAAATTTTTCAAAAAAGTTTTGCCTGTCAAGTAAAAATGCTTGACAGGCTTAATTTTTCATTGTATACTATACAAGGAATACAGCGGAGGTGGAAGAAATGAAAGACGATTTGCAGTTTCTTCGACTGTGGGATTTATATTCTCCCTTGCTCACCGCGACCCAGCGGGAAATCACCGACCTGTATTTTAACTACGACCTTTCCTTGGGCGAGATTGCCGAGCAAAAAGGGGTGTCCCGCCAGAGCGTTTCCGATTGCTTGAACAAGAGCCGTAAACAGCTGGAAACCTACGAAGCAAAGCTTTGCTTTGCAAAGGCTTTGGACGAAGTATCCCGTGAATATTCCGCGTACATGACGGAAGTGGAACGGTTTATCGCTACGGACAAGTCCCCGAAAGTGCAAGCGTTGAAAGAGCGTTTAGACGCGATTCACGGCGAGTTCGGTGTGGAAAAGGAAGAAACGCAAGAGGGCGCGGTGTGGGGAAAGGCGTTCCGCCAAGAGGAATAAAAAGGAGTTTTGCATGGCGTTATTCGGTTCGTTATCCGAAAGATTAAATCATATATTTTCCAAGCTGACGAAACGGGGCAAGCTGACCGAGCTGGAAATCCGCACGGCGATGCGCGAGGTGCGCGTAGCGCTTTTAGAAGCGGACGTCAACCTTAAGGTTGCAAAGCAGTTCATCGCCGAGGTTTCGGAAAAAGCGGTGGGGCAGGAAATTTTGTCCTCGCTCAATCCCGCGCAGCAGGTTATTAAAATCGTCAACGAAGAGCTGGTTGCGCTCATGGGCGCAAAGAACGCGAAGTTAGAGGTTTCGCCCAAGCTCCCTACCGTCATTATGATGTGCGGTTTGCAGGG
>JAZKXK010000026.1:0-2275 GCA_045611525.1 Candidatus Scatosoma sp.
AGTTTGAAGAACAGATGTTCCATATCATCCGCGCATACCACGTGGCAGGCCGTTGTACCGACTGTGGTGAATGCTCGCGCGTATGTCCTCAAAACATTCCTTTGCACTTGCTTAACAGAAAATTCATCAAAGATATCGACGGTTTCTACGGTGAATATCAAGCAGGTGAAACTGCGGAAGGCAAAACGCCTTTGACGGAATATACGGAAAACGATACCGAGCCGAACGACGTTTTCAAAGGGGAGGCTAAATAATGTTAAAGATTGCAAAAGAAAGAGTAAACGAGCTTTATGCGGCGATTTCTAACGCTATGGAGCTGGTTCTTCCCGTGAAAAAAGCAGGGGAAGTCAACTTCGCAACGTGGGCAGAGGGCAAAGAAGTTTCTTTGGAAACCTTGAAAACGGTAAAATCCCCTAAGGATACCTTCTTCCCCCAAAGCGAGAATATGATGAAGTTCAAAACGGACGGCAAATCCATTGAAGTCCTCGATATCCGCGCGGAAAAAGCGCCCACGGTGCTTTTCGGCGTAAAAGCTTGCGATTACAAGGCAATCGAGGTGCTGGATAAGGTATTCCTTGCCGACCCCGTAGATACCTATTACCAAAGCAGAAGAGAGGCTACCACCATCGTAACCTTGGCTTGCTCTAATCCCGAAGAAAGCTGTTTTTGTAAGGCGTTCGGTATTGACGCGGCTGCGCCCGCAGGCGACGTTACCACTTGGCTTGACGACGAAAATTTATACTGGCAGGCAAACACCGAAAAGGGAGAGGCTTTGACGGCGCTTGTCAAAGACTTGCTTAGCGAGGGCGGGGAAGAAAACGTATCCGCGCAGCAGGAAAAAACGAGAGCCATCGTAGAAAAATTGCCTTTCGCAAGTCTTGATTTGTCGAGATTTAAGCCCGAAAACCTCAACGAGCTTTTCAACGACCCCGCATGGGAAGAAATGAGCGAGGCTTGCCTTGGCTGCGGTACGTGTACCTTCGTTTGCCCTACCTGTCAATGCTTTGACATTCGCGATTTTAAAACCCGCGAGGGCGTCGTTCGCTACCGTTGCTGGGACTCTTGTATGTACTCCGATTTCACGCTTATGGCGCACGGCAACAGCCGTACCACCCAAATGCAGAGATTCCGTCAAAGATTTATGCACAAGCTCGTGTATTATCCTTCCCAAAACGACGGCTTGTATTCCTGCGTGGGCTGCGGACGCTGCGTAAACAAGTGTCCTCAAAAGCTGAATATCGTAAAAGTTATCAAAACGTTGGGAGGTAAAGACAATGATTAACGAAACGCTCATTCCCAAGGTTGGCGTGATTACGGATATCCGTAAAGATACGCCCGACGTTAAAACCTTCCGCGTAGTCGGCACGGACGGCAAAAAGCTGTTTCAGCATATGCCCGGTCAATGCGCGATGGTTTCTATCCCCGGCGTAGGGGAATGTATGTTCTCCATCACTTCCTCGCCTACGAACGAGGAATATATGGAATTCTCTATTAAAAAGTGCGGCTGCGTTACCGAAGTGCTTCACGCTTTGGAAGTAGGCGCAATGGTAACCGTTCGCGGGCCTTACGGCAGAAACTTCCCCGTAGAAGAGGATTTTAAGGGCAAGGATTTGCTCTTCATCGCAGGCGGTATCGGTCTTGCGCCCTTGCGCAGCGTTATCAATTACGTACGCCATTACCGTAGCAACTACGGCAAAGTGGTTATCGTATACGGCGCAAGAAGTAAAGACGATTTGGTAGATATCGATGAAATCCAAACGGAATGGATGAACGAGGAAAATATCGAAGTGTATTTAACCATCGACCGCCCTCAGGAAGGCTGGGACGGACACGTTGGATTCGTACCTGCCTACGTCAAAGAGCTTGGGCTTGACCCCAGTATGACGGCAGTGCTTTGCGGCCCTCCCATTATGATTAAGTTCACGCTTGCAGGGCTTTTGGAGCTTGGCTTTGACAAATCCAACGTATTCACGACTTTGGAGCTTCGTATGAAATGCGGCGTAGGCAAGTGCGGCAGATGCAACGTCGGCGACAAGTTCGTTTGCAAAGACGGCCCCGTATTCCGTATGACGGAGTTGGACGAACTCCCCAACGAGTATTAAGGAGAGAAAATTATGGAAAAAATGGTAAACGTATATCTTTTCGGTAAACGCTATCAAGTTCCGGAAAGCTTGACGATTATGAAGGCGATGGAATACGCGGGTTATCAGCTCGTTCGCGGCTGCGGCTGCAGAAACGGGTTTTGCGGCGCTTGCGCAACCATTTACCGTATCCA
>JAZKXK010000027.1:0-14229 GCA_045611525.1 Candidatus Scatosoma sp.
AAGGACTTGGATTTTTAATTCGAGTTCTTTTTCTTTTGTGAAAAAATTTTTCAAAAAGTCCCGTTTTCTTATTGACAAACATCAATGTGATGGGTATAATGGTATTGACAACAATCTATGTGAGGTGTGTATAATGGAAAGAGAAGAATGTACGAAAATCTTAAAAGCGTTAGCGGACGATATCCGTATGCAGATATTTGAAATGTTGCGTGGCGGTACGCTTTGCGGTTGCAAAATCTTGGAGCATCTCAATATTACACAACCCACGCTTTCCCACCATATGAAAGTGTTGTGCGATTGCGGTTTGGTAAAAGCCGAAAAAGATTGGAAATGGACTTATTATACGCTTGCGTGCTGTAAACTTAATGAAATGATAGATTTTCTCGGTGATACGAAATGTAGAACGGGAAAAACAAATGAAAATACTTGCAAAAAAAATACGTGCGATTAAGTTCGCATATATTTTTTCTCTATCACATTGATAATTGTCTATATAGATAAGAGTAAATATAAGGAGTGATATTATGCAAACTAAAAAACGCAAATGGTTATGGTGGCTTATAGGCGTGATTGCCGTTGTGGTGCTTACACTTGCCTTGCTTGTGGACGGAATAAACGGGTTAAAAGCCGTAGGCGATTTTATAACCGACCAAATACTTGGTATGAAATGGCTTAATACTTTAATCGGTATGTCATTTACCGTTATGTTTGGCGAAACCTTTATGTCGGGGCACTTCGGGCAAGCAATACAATTCTTTGTGTACGATACAGTTAAAATAGTCGTATTGTTATGCTTGCTAATCTTTCTTATTTCGTATATTCAAAGTTATTTCCCACCCGAAAGAACGAAAAAAATACTTGGACGATTTAAGGGTATCGGCGCAAATGCAGTTGGTGCTTTACTTGGTACGGTTACGCCTTTTTGTTCTTGCTCGTCTATTCCTATCTTTATGGGTTTTACTCGTGCAGGAATTTCAAGCGGGGTTACGTTCAGTTTCTTAATTTCAAGCCCACTCGTTGATTTAGGCGCGTTTATTCTACTTGTTAGTGTGTTTGGTTTTCCTATTGCGATTGCTTACGTTATTGTGGGCTTAATCCTTGCTATCGTTGGTGGAACGATTATTGAAAAAACAGGTTTAGGAAAACGCGTACAAGATTTTATTATGGAAGGCAGTATCGCCGAAGTGGACGGCGTAGAACTTACACAAAAAGATAGATTGATTTACGCAAAAGACCAAATGCTGTCAACGTTAAAAAAGGTATGGATTTATATTCTTGTCGGCGTTGGTATCGGGGCGACTATTCATAACTTTATTCCTAACGAATGGATACAAGCGATTTTTGGTAGTGATAAATGGTACGCCGTACCCCTTGCAACGATTTTAGGTACGCCTATGTATGCGGATATTTTCGGTACGATTCCCGTTGCAGAAGCGTTGTTTGCAAAAGGCGTTGGCGTTGGTACAATCCTTTCCTTTATGATGAGCATTACTGCGCTTTCCCTGCCGTCTATGATTATGCTTTCAAAGGCAGTAAAGCCGAAACTGTTATTTTGGTTTATCTTTATCGTTGTAGTCGGGGTTATGATTATAGGGTTTACCTTTAACGCCTTTAATTTCTTATTCGTTTAATTAAATTTAAGGAGGTATATTATGAAACTTATTACTCTTGGTTATTGTTGCAAAAAGTCCAAACAAAATCACGAAAACGCTGTAATTGCCGCGAAAAATTGTGGTATCGAAACACCCGTAAACATTTCGGATATGACGGAAATTATGAGGTACGGCGTTATGTCAACCCCTGCCATTGTGATAGACGGAAAGGTTGTTACTATGGGTAGAATGTTGTCGGTTGAACAAATCGAATCGCTTATAAAGGGAAAAATAGCGGACGAAGATTCCGCAAAAGTTTGCACCTGCGGTTGTGGGTTTCAAAATCAGGGAAAATGATATGTCGTATAAAAATGTAAAGAATGCATATGTCCGAAAACTATGTGTCCTAATCACGGGCAATGTTGCGCGTGCGTTACAAAACGCCGTAACACGGACAGTTTGCCGTATTGTCTTTTTCCCGATAATAACGGGGACAAATCAAATGAAAATCATTATAAAGTATTAAAAAAATATGAAAATGTAGTAACTTAAAGGTTTTATAGTTATTTAAGTATAGCACACTATACTTTCAAACGAAAAGCGTGTGTTTTTGCAAGGCAAAAAAGTAAAGAGTAGCAAAATTTTTGCTACTCTTTTACAATGTCTTGAAAATTTCCTAAGGGACGAGCGATAATCTCCTTTCCGTTTTTTTACTTTAACAATTTTTCAGCATTCTTATATAAGATTTTTTCTGTATCCTCTTCATTTACGCCTAAGGCAGAGAAGTATTCCAGCGTTTTGGAAATGCTTTGCCAAGGACTATCGCTAGCAAAAAGTATTTTATCCGCGCCGTGCTTTTCAAGAATTTTAAGGAAAATTCCTTTATCCATACTTTCCAACACGTATGCCGTATCAAAATACACGTCTTGCCCCGCCAAAAGCTCGTAAACCTCGTTATACATGCCGCAAGCGCCCATATGCGCAAGCACGAATTTGAAAGGCTTTTCTACCTTTTCCAAAGCGTTTAGTACTCGTTTAGGAGTACAATGCAAGCTGTCAGGATACCCCGCGTCTTCCCCTGAATGGGTAACGACAATCAATCCTTCCCTTGCCGCAGCATTGAATATACGGATATACTTTTCGTCGTCAATATACGTTTGCTGGTATTCGGGATGAATTTTAATCCCTTTAATCCCCGAGCTTTTAATAAGAGCAAGTTTTTCCTCTATTTCTTCGCAATCGGGATGAATACCCGCAAAAGAAAGCACGCGATGCTCGCCCTTCGCAAAACCCTCGTTGATTTGCGCAGCAAACCTCAACACACCGTCAAAGGACTGCGGACGGGTAAGCACAGGCAAAGCGACGCCTATCTCTACCCCCGCGTCTTTCAGGGCTTGGTTTAAGCCGTTTAGCGTGCCGTCGCTATAAGCGGGAATACTCGCTTTTTGAGAAAGACTTTCTATTGTTTTCTCCGCGATTTTATCGGGGAATGTATGGGTATGAAAATCGATTATCATTCCTTAAACGCCTCGATTGCCTTGGCAAGGTCGGAAGTCTTCATAACGACGGACGCTTCGTCCCCCGTAATCGTCAAGCCGTACATATATTCTACGCTGATATCCTTTTCCGCAACCGTTTTCAAGATATTTTGCAAGCCGCCGGGGTTATGGGGAATACGCACGATTAACACGTCCGTGAGCATAGACGAGAAACCCGCCGCCGCCAAACGTTCTTTCCCCACTTCGGGCTTATCCACGATAAGGCGCAAAAGCCCGTACTCCGTCGTATCCGCCAAGGATAAGGACTGAATGTTTACCTCGCTGTCTTTTAAAACCTGCAGCACTTCGCCAAGTCTGCCCGTTCTGTTTTCAATAAATACCGATAACTGCTTTTCAATCATAATTATTCCTCCAAATCAGTCATATTTCCGTTTATCGATTACGTGTACCGCCTTACCCTCGCTGCGTTTGAGCGAACCGGGCTGTACGATGGTAATCCTTGCGTTCAAGCCGAGCGCTTGCGAAATCGCGTGCGCAATCTTCTTCGTTACTCTTTCAATCCCGCGGATCTCGTCGGTATAGAACTCGCTGTTCAGTTCTACCTGCACTTCCATGGTATCGAGGTTATTTACTCTATCCACGATAATCATATAATGAGGCGCAACCTCTTCCACCTCGACGAGCGCAGCTTCGACCTGCGAAGGGAAGACGTTGACCCCGCGAATGATAAGCATATCGTCCGATCTGCCCCTGAAACGGGAAATTCTCGCGCTCGTTCTTCCGCAAGCGCATTTTCCCCTCGTAATCGAGGTAAGGTCTTTGGTACGGTAACGGATAAGGGGTAAGCCCTCTTTGGTAAGCGTGGTAAATACCAGCTCGCCCGTTTCGCCGTCCGCAACCCCTTTCAAGGTCTTGGGGTCTACGATTTCGGGGAAGAAATGGTCTTCGCATACGTGTAAGCCTGCGTGTTCTTCGCAGTCGCAAGCAACGCCCGGTCCCATAACTTCGCTAAGCCCGTAAATGTCGTGCGCGTGGATATGTAACCGCTTTTCTATCTCTTGACGCATTTTCTCCGTCCAAGGCTCTGCCCCGCAAACCGCGGCTTTGAGCTTAATTTTGTCAATCAAGCCCTCCTCTGCAAGCACCTCGGAGATATGCAATAAATACGAGGGAGTACAAGCGATTGCCGTTGCTCCAAAGTCCACCATCATTGTCGTCAGTTTTTTAGAATTACCCGTAGACATAGGTACGACCATTGCGCCTATCTTTTCCGCGCCGCTATGCGCCCCTAAGCCGCCCGTAAACAAGCCGTAACCGTAGGCAACCTGCACAACGTCGTGCCTGCCGACCCCTGCCATCGTCATACAGCGGGCAACGCATTCCGCCCAAATATCCAAGTCCCTGCGGGTGTAGCCTACTACCGTAGCCTTGCCCGTCGTAGCGCTGCTTGCGTGTATACGAACGATTTGCGAGTTCGGCACCGCAAACAGCCCAAACGGATAGGTATCTCGTAAGTCGTCCTTCGTTGTAAAGGGCAGCTTTTCAATATCCTCTATCCCTTTAATATCCGTAGGCAATAACCCTATCGCCTGCATTTTTTTGCGGTAAAATTCTACGTTGTGGTATACGTAATCTACGAGCTTTCTTAAACGCGCGCTCTGTAAATTTTGCATTTCCTCGCGGGACATACACTCTTTCGTTTCATTCCAAATCATACTTTTACTCCTTATAGCCCGCCTCAAACGCCGTCGTGTTCAGCGCAATCGTCTTAGGGGGTACGGTGCTTGCAAGCACTTTCAGCCATTCCTCTTTTTTAAATTCCATATGCTTTGCCGCAAGCCCAAGCACCACGCAGTTGAGTACCTTGGTATTGCCAAGCTTTTGCGCAATCGCGTTGCCGTCTACAGCGTATACGGTATGCTCTTTTTGAAGCGTTTGAATAATGTTTTCAGGATATTCCGCCGCGCCTATTGTTACCGTCATAGGGTCGATACGGCAATCATTGACAATCAAAACGCCGTCCTTTTTCAAAAAGTGCGCGTAGCGAAGTGCCTCTAATTTTTCAAACGCCAAAAGCAAGTCCACGCTGCCCTCTTCCACCGTCGGTTCGTTTACTTTATCCCCGTAGCGGACGTAGGTTACTACGCTGCCGCCACGCTGCGCCATACCGTGTACCTCGCTTAATTTCACGTCATAGCCCGCCTCAAGCGCCGTTTTACCTAAAATTCTACTGGTGAGCAGGGTTCCTTGACCGCCCACGCCTACTATCATCACGTTCATCTTATCTTTCCACCTTTTGAATTGCGCCGAATTTACAATAGCTTGCGCAAAGCCCGCAGCCGTTGCAAGCGGACGAGTCGATTTTTATCCCCTCCGCCGTTTTGGAAATGGCGGGACAGCCGATTTTCATACACGCGCCGCAGTTTTTGCACTTTTCTTGTTCCACTTGGCAATAATACGGGAATTTTTGACCCTTTAACAGGGCGCAAGGCGCTTTCGCGATAATTACCGTCAGCGTGTTTCCGTTTACCGACGCCTTGATTTTCTTTTCCAAGGCTACGATATCAAACGCGTTGATTTCTTCCACGTCCTCTACGCCTACCGCCTTACACAGCGCTACCAAATCCACGGCGTAGGTGGGTTCGTTTTTAAGGGTTTTTCCCGTAGCGGCGTGGTCTTGATGCCCCGTCATACCCGTGGTGCGGTTATCTAAAATAATCACCGTACCCGTAGCCTTGTTGTACACCATATTCATCAGGGAATTCACGCCCGTATGTAAGAAGGTGGAATCGCCGATAACCGCCACCCAGTTTTTCAAGAAATCTCTGCCCTTTGCCTTTTCGATACCGTGCAGGGTAGAAATGGACGCGCCCATACAAATACAGTGGTCGATAACATTAAGCGGAGCTACCGCGCCCAGCGTATAACAGCCGATATCCCCCGCGGCATGGATTTTGAGCTTGTTCAGCACCGAGAATACCGAACGATGCGGACAGCCGGGGCAAAGAATGGGCGGGCGGGCAGGCGCTTGCGCCTTTTGAAACGTCTCGCCGTTTTCACCGAGCAAGCGCTCTTTCAGCATATTTGCGCTGTATTCGCCCTGTACGGTAAAGAGGTTTTTGCCCTCTACCGCAAAGCCCCAAGCGCGAACCTGTTCTTCGATAACAGGTTCCAGCTCTTCTACGATTACCGTCTTTTTCACCGAGGCGATAAAGCTTGCAATCAAATCCTTGGGCAAGGGATTGACCAAGCCTAATTTAAGAACTTTTGCGTCGGGGAACGCTTCTTTGACGTATTGATAAGCGATACCCGAAGTGATAAACCCGATTTCATTATCCTCGCCCTCAATCTTATTAATTGCAAAACGGCTGGCGTCCTTGGCAAGACGGTTTTCCCGCGTCTCGACCGCAACGTGGCGGCGAATGGCGTTGGCGGGCATCATAACGTATTTTGCCGCGTCTCTTGCATATTCCTTGTCCTCTACTTCTACGCGGGGCGCAAGCTCTACCACGCTTTGGGAATGGGAAAGCTTGGTGGTGGTACGCAAAATCACGGGCGTATCGTATTCCTCGCTGATTTCGTAGGCAAGCTTAACGAACTCTTTCGCCTCGTTGCTGTCCGAAGGCTCTAACACAGGCAAATGCGCGCTTCTTGCAATCATACGGGTGTCCTGCTCGTTTTGCGAGCTGGCAATCCCGGGGTCGTCCGCCACAACGAGTACCATACCCCCTCTAACCCCCGTATACGCAAGGGTAAAGACAGGGTCAGCCGCTACGTTTAAGCCTACGTGTTTCATACACGCAAGCGAACGCACGCCTGCCATACACGCGCCTGCGGCTACTTCCACCGCCACCTTTTCATTCGGCGCCCATTCCGCATAAATCTCGGGATAGGTTGCCGCAAATTCACTGATTTCCGTACTCGGCGTGCCTGGATATGCGGAACTTACCTTAACCCCCGCTTCCCACGCCCCGCGGGCGATTGCCTCGTTGCCGAGCATAATTTTCTTTTCGCTCATGATTTACTCCTCAAATCCCGAACGCGCTTTGCCTTGCCCTCGAAACGCTGCAAGGACGCGGGAGATTCTAATTTCACTTTTGCGTCTAACCCTAAAATCGTTCTTAATTTCTCTTTGGTAATGCGTTCTATGCGCTGCAATTCCGTAAAGGAGTCCGTCGGCTCGTTTAACTCTACGCGTACGGTTAAAACGTCGTTGTAGCCCACGTTTTCCACTACGATTTCGTAGTGAGGGCCAAGCTCTTTGACGGAAAGCACTGCCTCTTCGATTTGCGAGGGGAAGACGTTAACCCCGCGAATCTTCAACATATCGTCCGAACGCCCCATTAAATTCTCCATACGGCAGGTCGTTCGTCCGCAGGCGCATTTTTCATAGAACAGGCGGGTGATATCCTTCGTTCTATAACGAATTAAGGGCAAGCCCTCTTTCTTGATACAGGTAATCGCCAGTTCCCCTTTCTCGCCTGCAGGCAAAACCTCGCCCGTAACGCTGTCGATAATTTCGGGAATAAAGTAATCCTCGTTGATGTGCATACCGTTATGCTCTAAGCATTCGCCCGAAACGCCTGGCCCCATCAGCTCGCTCATACCGTAGTTGGACGTGATTTTGATATCCTCCCCCCAAGCAAGGTGCATTTCCTTACGCATAGCGTCCGTCAACAGCTCGCTGCCCACAAGCGCGGTTTTGACGGAGAGGTCTTTTGCGGGGTCAACGCCCATTCCTCTCGCTACTTCCGCAAGGCGTAACGCGTAGGAAGGCGTCGCGACGAGCAAAGTCGTGCCAAAGTCTTTCATATACATAATTTGGCGCTCTGAGTTCCCCGTAGACGAGGGTACGATTGCCGCGCCGATATTTTCCAAGCCGTAGTGAAGCCCCAGCGCGCCCGTGAACATACCGTAGCCAAAACAAATTTGCGCAACGTCCTCTTTGCTCGCCCCGCCCATACAGGCGATACGGGAAACGCAGTCCGTCCAAGTATCCATATCCCCTTTGGTATAGCCGACGACGGTGGGTTTCCCCGTCGTACCGCTGCTTGCGTGAATACGCAATAGCTCGGACTTCGGTACGGCAAACAAGCCGAACGGATAGGTGTCGCGCATATCCTGCTTGGTCGTAAAGGGTAACTTTTTCAAATCGTCCAAGCTTTGGATATCCTCGGGGGAAATTCCCGCCGCGTGCATTTTTTCACGGTAGTAAGGCACTTTTTCGTATACTCTTTTTACCGTTTCCTGCAAGCGGGATAATTGCAATTTTTCTAACTCCGCCCGTTCAAGGGCTTCTTCCTTTGCCCAAATCATTTTTCTTCTCCTTCCTCGCCAAACGCCGCGGCTATACACGCCTTAGCGGGCTGTTTCGTAAATAAGCTGACAACAAAGGTTACGAGCATAGAGTACGCCATACAAATGACCCCTATCATCGGCGAACAACCGATACCCGATTGCAACGCCGCGCCAAACGAGCAAGACCAACCGTTTTTATCGTAACCGAATACGAATACAAGCGCTACCGTCAATACGAGCGAACCGATAATCGAAGCCCAAACCGCACGCTCAGTCGTTTTCTTCCAAAGCAAGCCAAGTACGTAAGGCCCTATAAAGCAGCCAGCCAAAGTCCCCCAGCTTAAGCCCATAAGATACGCGATTGCGGCAATTTTAAACTGCTCGTTCAAAATGGCAAGCGTTAAAGAAATCGCAACGAATACAAGGCAAAGTATTTTCATCGTCCAGTTGACCTTTTTATCGCTTGCATTTGGACTGATTTTGCCCTTGTAAATATCCACCGCCACAACGGACGCCGAGGCAAGGGATACGGACGAAAGCGTAGACATACTCGCCGATAAAATGAGTACGGCAATCAACCCGATAAGCCCCGTAGGAATTACGATAGAAAGCATATGGGGAACGACTTGGTCGGCAGGCGTTCCCGCAAGATTAGGGAAGAATGCAGACAGCGCGCCCGTGAAGTACGCCCCAAAGCCTATGATAAGCGCAAATAAGGTACTGACAATCGTGCCTTGCATAATCGCTTTATCGTCGCGGATTGCGTAATATTTATGTATCGTTTGCGGCAAAGCCCAAACCCCGAACGAGGTGAGCATAATCAGCGAAAGCAAGGACGCCGTATTTCCGTACAGCCCTGTATTCGAGCTTGAGAAAGTGAACCAACCCAGCTCGTCGCTGCTTGTAAGCGTAGAGATATTCCAGCTGATTGCGTCGTAGTTCATAAAGCATACGACCATCGCCACGACCCCTATCAGCATAATAATGCCTTGAATGAAATCGGACAGCGCCGTGGCGAAGTATCCGCCGAAGAAAAGATAAACGGCGGTAAGCACGGACAGCGCAATCATAACCACCCAACCGGGAATATTGAATACGATACCGAACAAAGAGCT
Source organism: Candidatus Scatosoma sp. (assembly GCA_045611525.1). Taxonomy (GTDB): domain Bacteria; phylum Bacillota; class Clostridia; order Christensenellales; family Borkfalkiaceae; genus Scatosoma. The sequence goes on from JAZKXK010000027.1 coordinate 9,505, forward strand.
TAATCCGTTATAAACAGACGCCGAATACGGGATTAAAAATAGGAAAATTACGATTGCGGAAATGAGCTTTAATCTTTGGTTTCCGTAACGCTTTTCAAAGAATTCCGGCATAGTTTTCGCGGAAAGCTTGCTCGTCATATTCTTGGTGCGCTTTGCAAGCACCAGCCATGCAAACAACGAGCCGATGATTGCGTTGCCTACCCCAATCCATACCGAAGCTAAGCCGTATTGACGCCCGAAGTTGCCCGCATAGCCGATAAAGATAACGGCGGAAAAATAGGTCGTACCGTAAGCAAACGCGCTCATCCAGCCGTTAAGTCCATTTTTGCCCGCTAAAAGGAAATCGTTGACCGAATTCGAGCGACGGCGGGTATAGACGGCAATCCCAACCATACCGAGTGCATACAGCGCTAAAATTATGTAATCAAACCACATTTTATATTCTCTCCGTATTCTTTTGTGGATTTATTTTTTCGATTTTAAGGTAAACTATATCGATTTTATAAATTATAACATATTTGGCAAATTACTGTCAAGCAATCAAAGGATATGGTAAGAATTTTTATGGGATTTATATGAAAATAGGCACGCCCAAAGGCATACCTATTTTATGAAATCAATATAGCTTTATTGCTTCACTATTTTACTTTCTATTCTCTTTTTTTGGCGTTCCGCCTCAACGACTGCCGCATCCTCTACTTCATAGCCCCATTCTTCCCTTAAGCAACCGATAATCCTATCGTAAGTTTGAGCTGCTTTTTGATAGTCGCCCAGAATTTCATATATAGTAGAAAGCCCTTGAAGCGCGTCCGTAAAACGCGGTTTCTCGTCTTTGTCTGCTTCCCACGATAACTCATAATACTTTATCGCTTTTTCGTAGTTACATCTTCTTGCATAATATTGCGCCGTTTCAAAGAGAAATCCACTGCTTTCATAATAGGTTTCGTGGGCTTTCTCCATAATTTCGTCTGCTATTTCCGCCTCGTATTCCGCAAGGGCAATATACGCCTCGTATACGGGAACTAGGAATGGTTTATGCGCCGGAAGCGTTTGATAAATTTTAAGATATCTCGTTGCTTCTTGCGTACGGTGGTCTGCAATTAAATTATCCATAATTTCATAATACGGTAAAGGCGTTTTAGGGGTAATCGCATCACTTTCAATGACCTTTTTATAAAAATCAATAATCGAGGTATGATTGCCAAAATTCCAATCCCATACGGTTGCTCCCTCTGCTTTTATTAAGAGCCATTGACAATCTTTTTTCTCTGGATTACGCATAATCGCCTCACGGGCGTATTTGCTCACTTTTCTTGAATCCGATTCAATTCTATGATGATAAAGATGGGCAAGCAGACTGAGAATTTTTGTTTTATCCGCGTTTTCTTCAAGCTGAAGCTTTAAGAAGTTTTCGTATTCCTCAAAGGTGCTTACCGAAAATTCCTCATCTAAGTCCAAGCGTTTTTCAATTCTATACATTTTTTGATTTACCGTTAAGTCGAAAAGCTCGTCGATAGTTACCCCAAATTCCCCTGCTAATAAAGGAAGCAAGGTTATATCGGGCATAGTGATAGACGTTTCCCACTTGGAAACGGATTGCGTGCTTACCCCAAGTTTTGTGGCAAGCTGTTCTTGCGTTAAGCAAGCTTTTAATCGAAGTTGTCTAATTTTATTTCCAATCTCCATTATTTCTCTCCTTTTTTGTTCTTGCAAGGTCCTTGTACGTTCATTATAACGCTTTACTTATCAAAAGTCAATAACGCATATTTATAATCGGTTCGCTTATTAAGCGATTTTAACGCCTCCACCCTCAAATCCCTTTCTTCCCTACTGTGTCTAACAAAAATAGGCATACCCAAAGGTATGCCTATTTTTGTGGCGCAGAGAAAGGGATTTGAACCCTTGTATACATTCCTGCATAACACGATTTCGAATCGTGCGCGTTCAACCGCTCCGCCATCTCTGCAAACAGCTTTTATATTATATATCATTCCCGATAAAAAATCAACTGTTTTTATCCCCCACTTTCAAAAAAAGGGGAGCAATTTCCATAAATTGCTCCGCTTTGTTCTTTTTAGAAAGGCAAGCCTACGATAAGCTTACAGCAAACTACGATAAGCACGAGTGCAAACGGATAGGTTGCCGCATATGCGGACGCTACGTCGTCCGTACCTGCCGTGGAAATGAGTGCGCCGAGCGCAGGCGTACTTGTCATACCGCCCGTAATCGAACCCAAGTTGTTGAAAATAGACAGCTTGAACACGAACTTACCAAGCACGAAACCTAAAATCATAGGCACGGTTGCCATGATAATACCATAAACGATATAGATCCAGTTGAACGCCGAAACGAAGTTTACGCCGCCGGGAACGCCTGCTCCGCAAAGGAAAAGCACCAAACCAAGCTCTCTCATCAAATTCAAGGTTTGCTTGGAAATCTTCATATCCAGCTTACCGAAATGCCCAAAGTGTCCTACGATAAGACCTGCGATAAGCGTACCGCCGCTGGAACCAAAGTTAAACGGTTTACCGCCGCCAAGGGGGATTTGGATACTGCCGATAAGAAGCCCCAAAATAATCGTTGCGAAGAAAGGGAAAAACCCGAATTCTTCAATTGCAAAACGCTTTTTGCCGTCGTCCTTGATTTGAACGGTATTCGCCGCAACGAAGTGTTCTCTTTCTTCAGCGATATTTACCTTCAAAATCTTGGGCATAAGCTGTACGAACAGCACGACGCCCAAAACGCCATACAAATAACCGATACCATATCCTGCGGTAACCTCGCCGGAAAGCTCCCCTGCCGCCTCTTCCGCTGCGCCGAACGCAGGCGTAGAAGTAAGCGAGCCAGAAAGCAAGCCCGTACCCATTGCAATAGACATATCGGGATCAATTGCTGCAATAATTACCGTAATCGCAACACCCGTCAATACGATTGCCGCGCCCATAACGACGTATGCAATCATGCTCTTATTAAAAGAACGGAAGAATTTAGGGCCTGCGATCAAGCCGACCGAGGTGACGAAGAGTACCGTACCCAAGTTTTGTACCGTTTTGAATACGCTTTGCACCGAACCACCCCAAAGGGTGACCTTTGTTTCGCCTAAAACGAACGAGCAGTTAAGCTGACCTGCTAAATCTTTTTCACCGCAAAGGAAGAAGATTACGCCGACGACGATAGCAACGAGCAGGATACCTGCCGAACCCAAGGAAACGCCCTTGATTTTTATCGCGCCGAGCGCGTAGCCCAAAGACATAATAACAAAAATAAGGAATAGTGCTGACAACAATGCGCCGAGCACACCGCCAAAATAAACCATAATTAAACCTCTTCTTTCTTACGGACGAAAACGCACAAAGCGTACCTTCGTGCGTTTTGTCCTGATTTCATCAATCCCCTATTAATTTGCTTTTCTTCTATAATCGGGAAGGAGCTTGGGCGATACCGTTTCCGAAGAAATGCCTGCCTCTTCAAGTTCTTTCTCAAAGTCTGCGACGTGGGAAAGGGTGAGTTCTTTAAGCTCTACGCTCTTCCACTTTTCGCCTGCTTGCTGACCTGCGTTTCTACCGAATACGATAATGTCGAGCAAGGAGTTGCCCATAAGTCTATTCGTGCCGTGGATACCGCCGACTGCCTCGCCTGCTACGTACAGGTTTTCGATACAGGTCATACCGTTTGCACCGATATCGATACCGCCGTTTTGATAGTGCAAGGTAGGATAAATCAAGATAGGTTCTTTTCTAATATCGATACCGTACTTACCGAACATTCTAAGCATTGCAGGAATACGCTTTTCAATCGTACCCTCGCCGTTGAGGATATCGATAAGCGGCGTATCCAACCAAACGCCCTCGCCGTCCGTCGTCTTGATACCGTTGCCGTTGGCTTTGCACTCTCTAATAATCGAGGATGCCGTGACGTCGCGCGTTTCAAGCGAATACACGAACGCCTCGCCGTCTTTATTGACAAGCTGCGCGCCGAGCGAACGCACCTTTTCGGTTACGAGCGCGCCGTAGATTTGCGTAGGCTCTGCCGCGCCCGTGGGGTGATATTGCAAGGTTTCGGGATAGAGAAGCTTTGCGCCTGCTCTGTACGCAAGCACCAAGCCGTCCGCCGTTGCGCCGTAGTGGTTGGACGTAGGGAAGCCTTGGTAATGCAATCTGCCTGCGCCGCCCGTTGCGATAACGACCGTCTTTGCTCTTGCCACCAAAATTTCTTTGGTTTCCATATTCATCAGCACTGCGCCCGCAATTTTACCGTCGGTATCTTTGATAAGCTCGATTGCCGCCGTGAAGTCCACCACCGTAATACCGCGGTTGAATACCTCGTCGCGAAGCGTTCTCATAATTTCCGAACCCGAATAGTCGCGGCAAGCGTGCATACGCTTTCTCGAAGTACCGCCGCCGTGCGTCGTTACCATCGTGCCGTCGGGTTCTTTATCGAACATAACGCCAAGATTGTTCAACCACAAGATTGCCTCGGGCGCTTCGTTTACAAGCTTATACAAAAGCTCCGGCTTGTTCTTGAAGTGTCCGCCGCCGAGCGCGTCCAAGTAATGGGTTGCTGGGCTGTCGTTGGGCTTATCCGCAGCTTGGATACCGCCTTCCGCCATCGCCGTGTTCGCGTCGCCCAAGCGAAGCTTGGTTGCAATCATAACCTTTGCGCCCCGTTCGTGCGCCTCAATCGCCGCGGACGAGCCTGCGCCGCCGCCGCCGATGACCAGCACGT
>JAZKXK010000028.1:0-5212 GCA_045611525.1 Candidatus Scatosoma sp.
TTGGCCTCCGACTTGCGCAATCGGACAAAAACGCCTACCACCGTGAAATGAAACGGGTACTGGAGCATACCGAAAACCTGCGCATTATCCAAGCCGAAGCAACGGAAATTTTAACCCAAAACGGCAAATGCACAGGCGTAAAAACGCAGTACGGCGGGATTATCTCCTGTAAGGCGGTTATCCTTTGTACGGGGGTCTACCTCAACGGCGAAACCATCACGGGACACGTGGTACAAAAATCGGGGCCTAACGGTTTTGCGCCCGCAAACAAGCTCACGGACAGCCTTGTAAAGCTCGGCTTTTCCGTGCGCCGCTTTAAAACGGGTACGCCCGCGCGGGTGGATAGCCGCACCATCGATTATTCCAAGTGCGAAATACAAAACGGGGATACGGACATTTATCCTTTCTCCTTTATGCACGATACCCCGCCTGAAAACAAGCTCCCCTGCTATTTGACCTACACCAACCCCAAAACGCATAAAATCATTACGGATAATCTCGATAGGTCTCCCCTTTACGATGGCACTATCCTTTCGACGGGGCCTCGGTACTGCCCGTCCATTGAAACTAAAGTGGTACGCTTTAAGGACAAGGAGCGCCACCAGATATTTATCGAACCCGAGGGCGCGGACACTTTTGAAATGTATATCCAAGGTATGTCCACCTCTATGCCCCACGACGTACAGCGTGAAATGTACGCCTCGGTGGCGGGCTTGGAACGCGCGGACATTATGCGCTACGGGTATGCCATCGAATACGACTGTATCGATACCCTCGACGTTTTGCCTACCTTGGAGTTTAAGAAAGTAGAAGGCGTCTACACCGCGGGTCAAATCAACGGCACTTCGGGCTACGAAGAGGCGGCGGCGCAAGGGCTTATGGCGGGCTTGAACGCCTCGCTCAAGCTCCGCGGGCTGCCCCCGTTCACGCTTAGACGGGACGAGGCGTATATCGGCGTACTCATCGACGACCTCGTAACCAAAGGCACAGACGAGCCATACCGCATGATGACTTCCCGCGCGGAACACCGCATTTGCCTGCGCCAAGACAACGCCGATTTCCGCTTAACGGAAAAGGGCAAAGAGGTCGGCTTGGTGAGCGAAAAGCGGTATAACCGCTACCTTGCCCGCAAGGCAAAATACGAGGAACTCATCGCTTCGTTGCAGACACGGGTGCCTCAAAAGCAGGCTGCGCCCTTTCTTGCCCGCTACGGCTACGCCGAACCAAGCGGCAGCGTTTCTTACGCAGATATGTTAAAACGCTCCATTCCCTTAAAGGATATTATGGCGGAATACGGCGTGTTTGAAGATTACCCTAAAAACATTCTCGAAACGGCGGAAATCACCGTCAAGTACGAGGGATATTTAAAGCAAGGCACAGAGCTTATCGAAAAGGCAAAACGCTTAGAGGACAGGCTTTTGCCCCCCGATATCGACTATGCGGACATTAAGGGCTTGCGGTTAGAGGCGCAGGAAAAGCTAAATCGAATTCGCCCCTTTAACCTCGGTCAAGCGGGCAGAATTTCGGGGGTCAACCCTGCGGATATATCCGTTTTGATGGTGTGGCTCGCTACCAAAGGAGAAAACACGTGAAAAAAGTATTCGCTTGGATTTGCTCGATAACGCTTACGCTGGGTACGTTTACGGCGTGCAATCTCGATTTCTTTAATAAAGACTCCGTAAACGGCGAGGGTATGGGGCAAAACGTCATTTTGCTTATCGGCGACGGTATGGGCGAAAACCATATCCAAAATGCCCTTACCTATTTCGAACTTGCCGACCCTGCTTTTATCGCAGACAGGCAGGGAAGTATCGCGACGAAATCCAAAAATAATCTGGTTACGAATAGTGCGGCGGCAGGTACGGCCCTTGCAACGGGTCAAAAGGTAAACAACGGCGAAATTGCCTATCACGGCGGCGAAAATATTACAACGATTGCCGAGCTTGCTAAAAAAGCAGGCAAAAAGGTCGGCATCGTTACTACGGACACACTGGACGGAGCTACCCCCGCAGCATTCTCCGCGCACGCGAAAAATAGAAAAGACAGCGACGATATCGTTAAATGCCAAGCAAAAAGCGGATTTGATTTGTTCATCGGCGAAGCAGGAAGCGGATTGTATGCTACATATAAAGATATGTTTATGGAAAACGGATATAGCGTTACCGGCTCCCCCGAGGGAATGATGAGCTATGCGGAAAGCGACAAGCTTATCGCCCTTTTGCCCAATGTACGCTCTAATTACCGCGAGGAAAAGAAGGATCACTATCAACTCAAAGACATGGTCGCGTTCGCAACCAAGTTTTTGGATAACGAAAACGGATATTTTCTTATGGTAGAAAGCGCGCATATCGATAAGTACAGCCACGATAACGAAGTTGTAAAAGCCCTTTGCGAGGTACGCTCTCTCTTTGATACCGTGGATTACTTATACGGCAGCGTTGGCGAGAATACGGCGATTATTCTCACTGCCGACCATGAAACGGGCGGATTGAGTTTAGCAAGCTCCAAAACCGAGGTGGATAATTTCCTTTATGCTTCTTCTGGACATACGGGCGTGAACGTACCTATCTTTATGAAAAACGTAGCCTTTACAATTACGGGTACCCCCCAAAACACCGAGGTTTTTGAAATTTGCAAAAGGCTGTTAAATCTTAAATAAGCTACAAACAATACCTGCCCCGTGGGAATTCCCACGGGGCAGGTATGCGTTTATATAGTAACCGTAACGCCCACTCGTTTGAGTGGGCGTTTAAGCTTTCGATTAGTCAAGCTTTTCCAAAAGCTTCATGTCAATACCCTTTTCGCCGATTTTGATAATTTCTACCTTTACCTTGTCGCCAATATTGAGTACGTCTTCTACTTGGTTTACTCTCTGTTCGGAGAGTTTGGAGATATGCACCATACCGTCCTTACCGGGCGCAAATTCAACGAACGCGCCGACCTTGGAAAGAATACGAACGACTACGCCGACGAACATATCGCCCACTTCGGGGTCGTGCGCAATCGATTCGACGATTGCCTTCGCGCGGTTCGCGTTTGCGATATCGCCGTAGCAAGCGATGCATACCGTACCGTCTTCTTCGATATCAATCTTCGTACCCGTTTGTTCGATAATCTTGTTGATAACCTTACCCTGCTTACCAACGACGTCGCCGATTTTTTCAGGGTTAATCTTGAAGGTAACAATCTTGGGCGCATATACGGAAAGCTCGTCCTTAACCGCAGGGATACATTCGAGCATCTTGCCAAGGATATGGCGTCTTGCGTCCTGCGCCTTTGCAATTGCGTCAAGCATAATTTGTTCGGAAATACCCTTAATCTTAATATCCATTTGGATAGCGGTGATACCCTTTTCCGTACCAGCCACCTTGAAGTCCATATCGCCGAGGAAGTCTTCAAGCCCTTGGATATCCGTCATAATAACGTACTTGCCCGTTTCGGGGTCTTTTACAAGCCCCATCGCGCAACCCGCTACGGGTGCTTTGATGGGAACGCCTGCGTCCATAAGCGCCATCGTCGAACCGCAAACGGAAGCCATCGAGGACGAACCGTTAGAGGAAAGGATATCGGATACTACGCGGAGCGCGTAAGGGAATTCGCTGGGGTCGGGGATTACGGGAACGAGCGCGCGTTCCGCAAGCGCGCCGTGGCCGATTTCACGGCGGCCGGGGCTTCTAAGCGCCTTTGCTTCGCCCGTGGGATAGCCGGGGAAGTTGTACTGGTGCATATATCTCTTTTCTTCTTCCTCGTCAAGCCCTTCCATTCTTTGCGCTTCGCCGAGCATACCGAGGGTACAGGTCGTAAGCGCCTGCGTTTGACCTCTCGTGAAGATTGCCGAGCCGTGTACTCTGGGAAGAATACCGTGTTCGCACCAGATAGGACGAACCTCGTCCAGCTTTCTGCCGTCGGGACGGACGCCTTTGAAAATCTTCGCGCGGACGATACCCTTTACAATATAGTAAATGGAATCCTTAACCTCGCGCATTTGGTCGGGATAGATATCCGCGAAATGTTCGATGATTTCCGCTTCCGCAGCCGCTTGCTTTGCCTGTCTTTCCTGTCTGTCGAAGGTGTCAAGCGCCGCGTAAAGCTTGTCGTAGCCGTACGCTTTTACCGCCGCGTCGAGGTCTTCGGGGATATGGTAAAGCTCCATTTCTTTCTTGGGCTTGCCTACTGCGGGAACGATTTCGTCCGCAATCCAAGCACATACTTTCTTGATTTCTTCATGACCGAACATAATAGCGCCAACCATTTCCGCGTCGGTAACTTCGTTCGCGCCCGCCTCAATCATAAGAATAGCGTCGCTGGTACCTGCGAGGTTGAGATGAATCGCGCTCTTTGCGCGTTCTTCCATGTTGGGGTTGATGACGTACTTGCCGTCTACCATACCGACGACAACCGAACCCGTGGGGCCTGCCCAAGGAATATCGGAAATGGAAAGCGCGATAGACGAGCCTACCATTGCCAAAGGTTCGGGGGAAACGTCGGGGTCAACGGAAAGCGCGGTCGCAACCACGACTACGTCGTTGAAAATTCCCTTAGGGAAAAGAGGGCGGATAGGACGGTCGATAAGACGGCTGGTCAAGATTGCCTTATCGGCCGCTCTGCCCTCGCGCTTTTTGAAGCCGCCGGGGATTTTACCTAGGGCGAACATTTTTTCTTCGTAATCTACGGAAAGGGGGAAGAAGTCCATACCCTCTCTCGCCGTTTCGGACATACATACGGATACGTGTACCGCCGTATCTCCGCAACGCACCAAGCACGCGCCGTTTGCCTGTTCCGCGTACTTACCGATTTCTACTACAAGCTCTCTGCCTGCATACTCCGTTTTGAATACTCTGCTGTTTGCTAAATCTGGCATTTTAATTTTTCTCCTTATTCTTGAATTCTTTTTTGTTCTTGTCCGTCCTTCGTCGCCCGACGAAGACGGTTCGGCGCTTAACCTGACGAGAGTCGAACTCGTAAGCCTTAAAATGTTATTTTCTGCGCATTTTGACGGTTGCGCCCTTGCAGTATGTTGATACGGCGTCGGTCGCTACCGCCCAAATTCATCACAAAATCCCTATTTTAAGGTGCTCGCAGTTTTCACGAGCGCAAAAGTTCTTAAATGAAAGGATTTCTGCGTAGGAATACCGACCGTATTGCAAGCGGAAATCCTGCGCATTTCGGGGTTTTTCGCCGTCAAAACCTAACGAGTTCGACTCTCGTTAGG
>JAZKXK010000029.1:0-9042 GCA_045611525.1 Candidatus Scatosoma sp.
ATGAAAAATTTTGCTCCGCAGTTCCATTTGTCTTTGCAGAGTGGGTCCAATGCCGTTTTGAAGAGCATGAACAGACATTATACCCGCGAAGAATATTTGGAAAAATGCCGAATGATTTACGAAACGTTCCCCAATGCTTCGATTACGACGGATATTATCGTCGGCTTTCCCACCGAAACGGAAGAGGACTTTTTAGACTCTTTGCGTATCGTAGAAGAGGCGGGCTTTGCCCAAGTCCACGCTTTTCCCTATTCCCCGCGCGAGGGAACGAACGCCTATAAAAGGTATAGGGAGATTCCCTTTGCGATAAAAAAGGAAAGGGTGGAACGCCTGCTTCAAAAGGGCGCAGAAGAAAAGAAAAAATATATGGAAAGGTTTATAGGCAAAGAGGCAGAGCTTGTGCCTGAGAACTGTATAAACGGCTATACCGAAGGGTATTCAGGGAATTATATCCGCGTATACGTGGAAGGGGAAATCGCCAAACGCCCCACCCATGTACGAGTTGAAAAATTATTTAAGGACGGCGTACTCGCCAAGGAGATATAAATTATGGAGAACTGTATTTTTTGTAAAATCGTAGCGGGACAAATCCCTTCGCCCAGGCTTTATGAGGACGAGAAGATGATTGTCATTCGGGATATCGAGCCGAAGGCAAAGCTGCATTATCTTTGTATTCCGAAAACGCACTTTGCCCTGCTTAGTGAAATGGACGGGGAAAAGGCGGAAATCGTTAAGCATTGTTTTTCCGTTATCCCGACTTTGGAAGAACAGCTTGGGCTGACGGGCGGGTATCGCGTAATCATCAATCAGGGCGAAAACGGCGGACAAACCGTACCCCATTTGCACATTCACCTGCTCGGCGGGGAAAAATTAAAGGATTTTTGATTAAAAACTAAATATTTGGCAATAATCCCTTTCGCAACTTGATTGCGGGAGGGATTTTTTTGGCGTATAAAATCAAAAACTGTATTTGTTTGTTATTCGCGATTGTCTTTTGTTTGCTGACTTGCGTGGGAGTGCGCGCCTATCATACCGCCCGTTTTGCGCACTTAGAGGGGGAGAGGGTGTTCTATTTGGACAGCGCGTCCTCGCAAGGGCTTAGAAAAACCGAGCTTTCCTTTTGGGATATTCCCCGCGTTAAGGGGGAGTGCGTTAGAATGCAATTCACGGAAGAGGACGGGGACAAGTATGCGATGAGTTTACTTTCGTCCTTTAACGGCGAAGTGTTATTTATAGAAGAAGTATGCGGGCGCGTATCCTATTATGCGTATGCGGAAGGGCTTGGCGAAGGGATTTGGCTGTACGGGAAAAAGGTCAACCTGCACGTAGCCGTGGGCGAGGGCGTATGCGTGGTCGGCACGCCGATAATTTTTGACGGGTTTTGAGTATAAAAATAAAAAAAGGGGGAAAAATTTACATACAAAACTTGGAGGATTTATCAATGAAAGAACAAAACGGAAAAGAAAAGAAGAAACCTATGTCGAAAGAGAAGAAGTTTTACCTCTTTACCGCAGTCGGCTGCGCGGCGGTGATGCTGGCTATCATTCTCGTAGCGGTGGCGGTAACCAACAATTCCAAGCTGGAAGACCCTACGGCGGGGAATAATTCGAATACCATCGTTATCCCCAACCCTGATAAAACGCCCGAGGATAGCGGCACGAACGAGCCGGTTATCACGACTCCCGAGGGTATGACGATGCCCCTTTCCACGGTTTCCGTGCTGAACGATTACGGGTTTTACCACAATCAAACCTTAAATCACTACTACGAACATAAGGGCGTGGACTTTACTGCCGAGGTGGGCGCGGAAGTGCATGCCGTAGAGGACGGCGTGGTGGAAAGCATTTTTACGGGCGACGTGCTTACGGGTACGGAAATCATCATTGACCACGGCGACGGCGTGAAATCGGTGTACCGCTTTGTGAACGCGGGTGAGAATTTATCCGTCGGTATGCAGGTCAAGCAGGGGGATATCATCGGCTCGGTGGCTGAGGCTTCGGGCGAGGAATATAAAGACGGCGCGCACTTGCACTTTGAAATCCACAAGGACGGCAAGAGCGTAGACCCCGCAACCTATCTTACCTTTGAAGAAAAATAAAGAAAGACCTCGCGAGGATTTTCCTCGCGGGGGTATATTTTTTAGAGCGCCCGCATACCTTATCGTATGAGAAAAATTTTAAGCTTTATTTTGGTTATCGTGTGTACGGCGGGCTTTTTGCCCGCCCTTTCGGGTTGTAAAAATAAAGAAAACAGCCGTAGCAGGTATGAGATTACCGCCGAATATATCCCCGAAAACAGGACGGTTGCGGGTACGGTCAAGGTGAGCTTTGAAAACTGTACGGACAATGAAATTCCCGTGCTGAAATTCCAAATGTATCCCAACGCCTATCGCGAGGACGCGCTGTATAAGCCCGTGCAAACCGCCTATGCCTCGTCCGCTTACTACGCGGGCGAAAGCTATGGGGAAATGGTCATTTCCAGCGTAAACGGCGCGAAAAACTGGGAAGTTATGGGCGAGGACGAGAATATCCTTTACGCCTATTTGGAGCGCTCTCTATTTCCCGGCGATAAGGTGGTTTTGGATATCGGGTTTATGACCAAGCTTGCTTTTGTCAATCACCGCACGGGAATCACCAAGCATAACGTCAATTTAGGCAATTTTTATCCCGTGCTTTGCGGGATAAAAGAGGACGCGTTCGTGGAAACGGCGTATTACAGCGACGGAGACCCGTTCTATACCGATTCCGCCGATTATAAGCTCAACCTCACTCTGCCCAAGGACTACGTCGTGGCAAGCACGGGGGATTTGGAAGGCGAAAGAACCCTCGAAAGTAAAAAGGTCTATACCATGTCCGCGTTGAATGCGCGGGATTTTGCCTTGGTTCTCTCCAAGGACTTCCGCGTGGAATACGCCGAGGTCAACGGAAAAACCCTTTCCTATTACTATTACAGCGATGATAAGCCAAAGGCGACGATGGATACGATAGAGGAGTGCTTTGCCTTTTTTGAGGAAAGCTACGGCGAGTACCCTTACCCGCAGTATTCCGTAGTGCAAACGGGGTTTTGCTATGGGGGTATGGAATACGCTTGTCTGTCCTTTATCAACGATAAGCTGACGGGCAGTGAAAGGGTGCGGGTCATCGTGCATGAAACGGCGCATCAATGGTGGTACTCGGCGGTGGGGAGCGACCAAATAAACGAGGCTTGGCAGGACGAGGGCTTGGCGGAGTACTCCACGCTTTGCTTTTTCGAGGCGTACGAAAAATACGGCTTTACCCGCGAGGGTTTGGTTGCCGAAGCGATGAAGGAATACCGTTCCTATTACGACGTATACGGGAGCGTTTTGGGGCGCACGGATACCCGCATGAGCCGGCATTTGAAGGAGTACATAAGCGACTACGAGTATAGATGCCTTGCTTACGATAAAGCGCTCGTTATGCTCGACACCTTACGAAAAAGCGTAGGGGACGAGAAATTTTCCTCGGCTTTGCGAAAATACTACAAGAACAATTTGTTCCGTATTGCAAGCGCGGGGGATTTGATTGCGAGCTTTGAAAAGTGCGGTGTGGACGTGGGCGGATTTTTCGCGAGCTTTTTAGAGGGGAAAGCAATTCTTTAAAAACGCTTGCCAAAACTCTTTTTTAGGTGTATAATATAGAAAAACGAAAGGACGAAATATAAATGCCTCTGTTGCAGTACAAATGCAAAAATTGTCAAAAACGCTTTGAAGAGCTTGTGAAGATATATACGGATAAAGTACCTTGCCCAGATTGCGGAGGAGAAACCGAACGGGATTATACGGGTACCATGTATTCGTCCACGGGACAGTCGAGTAAAAAATGTACGGGAAATTGTAAAACCTGCGGGGGTTGCAGATAAATAAGCGCGTATGTCGAAGGCATGCGCGCTTTTTAAATATTATAATAATGTATAGCAAAAAATATAAAAAATTTTTTCAAATTTTACCAACCGTTTTCATTTTTGAAGTGTCTATATTAGTGTAAAGGGCAAAACCGATTACAAAAAAACATAAAGGACGGATAAAAATCATGAAGAAAAATGCAAGAAGATGGATAGCAGGTCTTTTGGCTAGTTGTATGTCGTTTTCTATGACGGCATGCTTGGGGGGCGTTGGGAATTCCTCACCTTTGGATTCCTCTGTAGAAACGGCAACGGTTACAGGATATTCTTACCTCGCAATCGATATCAATCCCACCGTGGAGTTGGTTGTGGACGGCGAAACCGTTATAACGGTACAAGCGGGCAACGACGATGCGGCAGTGCTTTTAAGCGGTGAAAACTTTGAGAATTTGAGCGTGGAAGAAGCAACGCAAAAAATCGTAGAGCTTGCGGAAGAGCTGGGCTATCTTACCGATGAAAACGACGACGTTAAGATTACCGTTACGGCGGATAAAGAAGAAGTCGTTGAATTTATAGAAGAAATGGCAAAACGCGGCGCAAAAAAGGGCAGCGATAAAGCGAAGGTTAACAACGTTCCCCGTTCCGGCGACGAGCGCAAAGTAAAAGAGCTTAAAGAGGAAGACGCGGATAAATACGCAAACCTTACCCCTTCTAAAATTCGTTTAATCGAAGCGATTATGGAATATGACGATACGATGACGTATGAAATCGGCGCCACTATGACGGTAAACGAGCTTGCAGAAATGTTGGACGAATTAGCGGAAAAATTCGAGGGCATAGTCGGCGAGGAAATGGAAAAGCTTTTCAAAGAAAAATATGAAGAAGCGAAACTCCTTGCGCAAAATAAAATGGCGGCAATCTACGGCGAGGAATACGTGGCTGCTTGGGAACGCTACGTTGCGCTTGAAAAAGTAGTGCGCGACATTGAAAAAACTGCGGAAAATGCGGTAATCAGCCCTGAGGATATGGAAAAAATCTTGGATTTGTTTGAGGAAGGAGTTCCTGCAGAAGACGAAGAATCCAGTGAAGACCAACTTCCTCCCGAAGGCGGTGAAAGACCTAACCACGGCGGCGAAAAGCCTGAAAATAATTGGGGTATGAAGGATTTTGAAAATTATTTAGACGACAACTTCCATCACCGCGCTGACCCCGACAAAAAAGAGGATTTGGAAGACAAAATCGACGAAATTTTCGAGGCATATGATGAAGATAACTACGTATTGACCGCAGAGGATTTGACTGGAATCGAAGAGGCTTGGGGGGAACCCGTAGCAGTTGCGACGCTGGGCGAGTTGAAAGATTTCCTTGAAGAAGAGAAAGAAAAGCTTGAAGAAATGCGCGAGGCTGCAGAGCTTACCGAAGATCAAAAGGTTATGCTTGAGCTTTCGAAAGAGGTTTTGGACGAGTTGAAAGACACTGTCTTGGACCTCATGAAGGAAGATATGGAATATGCGAAGGATAAATTCCAAGGCATGAAGGACGATAAGAGAAGAAACTAAGAAAAGTACTACGGCGGTAATGCCTCGGTTTTCCGAGGCATACTGCCTTATATCAAACGGGAGCATAGATGACGCTGGATTACTTGGCTCAAAAAATCATACGGCACGATGAACGAGCATTTGCCGAATTATATGAAAAGACGCGAAAAATCGTGTACTCGGTTTGTCTTTCCATACTTAAAAACCGTGCGGTTGCCGAGGAGCTGGCGCAAGATACCTTTGTTGCCGTATGGGAACGGATAGGAGAGTTTCGCGGTAACGGTTTAAAGCTATGGGTGTTGACGATTGCCAAGCACAAGGCGCTTAATGAGCTGCGCAGGCGCAAGCGCGAGGTGGCGGTGGATTTCTTTGAAAACGAACCGCTTGGCGGAGAATATACGATAGAAACCCAAGTGGAAAGCAATCTACTGCTTGCCGTTGCATTAGAAAAGCTAAATGAAGTGGATAGGCAAATCGTGCTTATGAAAAATTCCGGCGCAAAGACCAAGGAAATCGCCGAATTTTTACAAATGCCAAGGGGTACGGTATCTTGGCGCTACGCGGAAGCGTTGAAAACCTTAAGAAAGTCCGTGGAGGTGGAAGAATGAAAAAACGTTCGATTGAAAAACAACTGAAAAAAGAAATCGAAAGTACTTCTCCTGCCGATTTCTCTGCGGTTTTTGCGCGCTGTGAAAAGCCGAAGATTGCGCAAAAAGAGGAAATTCTTATCGGGGCGTCTGCGGGCGGGGAAGAAGTGCGTTCTCCGCGCGGAAAAAACAAGTTCGCTGCGGTGCTTTTGGCGGGATTTTTACTCCTTTCCCTTGCCGTTGGTTTTTTAATCGGCGGGTTAAGCGGTGCGTTCGATAAAAAAACCAAGTTTGCGCAAGGCTATTTTGTAATCGATATAAATCCGTCCGTGGAAATCGCCTACAACGAAGAGGGTATAGTAACCTCGGCAGTCGGTTTAAACGACGATGGGAAAGCCCTGCTTGTTGGATTGGGGCTGAAGGATAAGTCTTATAGC
Organism: Candidatus Scatosoma sp.; assembly: GCA_045611525.1. Lineage (GTDB taxonomy): Bacteria > Bacillota > Clostridia > Christensenellales > Borkfalkiaceae > Scatosoma. Next base: position 6,424 of record JAZKXK010000029.1, read on the forward strand.
GAGGCTGGGGATATCCTCTTTGAACGCTGCTATGCCATGGGGTATTTTGCGCGCGGGAGAGAGGATAACGCGATGCTGGTAACGGCGTTGACCGAGAGCGGCGAGAAAGACAGCGCGATGACAGACGCGATTCGTAGTACGTTTACGGGAGCTTTTATTAAGAATAAGCTCCGCGGGGTGGTTATTACCGGCGTGAGCAATCCCGTCCTTGAAGCGGGGGCAATAGGTTACGGCATCAACGCGCAAAAGTACGGGCTTATTCTTTCTTATCTTGCGCTTGGCGGGCAATTAGAAGAAGAACGCTACGCAACCGTTTCCGTGCGTGAGCTGTACGCTTTGAAAGACAGTAAAGAACAAGAGCTTAAAGCGGCTAAAATCGCTGAAAACGAGGTGATTTTGAATAAGTTTGAAAGGGAACTGCATGAAACTTTAGCGGAGCAAATCGAGGGTCTACTCGAAACTATGGGCGTTTATCTTTCGGACGAAAAGAGTTCGCAAGAGGAGAAGTTAGAGGCTTTGCAGGCGAGTGCGGAGGCACTCGAAAACGCGCAAACGCAAGGGGAACGCAAACAACTCGTGGACGGGATTGTGGCGCAGCTTGAAGCGTTAAAAGACGGGGAAACGGACGCGCAGGTGCTGTCGATGATAGAGAATGCAAAGCTTTCCGTATCTGTGCTTTATAATTTTTTCGAAAAGGCGTTTATTCTTTTGAAAAAAGAAGGCGCCTCCCCCGAGCAAATTTGCGAGGTGCGCCTTTGGAAGTTTGCTGCGTACGGCGACGAAGGGGAGGATATCGGGTTTGAGGAATGGCAAGCGTTGTATGAAGAAAGCGTCGTACAAGGCTGGTATGAGATGAAAGAAAACTGGCGAAAAGCCCGCAAACAAGATTTTTAATAGAATATTGCAAGTAATATTACGAACCCCAAAAGTTAGATAAACTTTTGGGGTTCGTAGCTTATGCGAGGGGAATTGTTTATCCGTTTTCGTACTGGCTGTTCCAAAGCTTGGCGTAAAAACCGTTTTTAGCAAGCAGTTCTTCGTGCCTGCCCACGTCCACGACCTCACCGTCCGCGATTGCCAAAATCTTATCGGCATGGACGATGGTGGAAAGGCGGTGCGCGATGACAAAGCAGGTTTTTTGCCGTTGCAGCTTTTCCATAGCTTTTTGGATATAGATTTCCGTGCGCGTATCCACGTCCGAGGTCGCCTCGTCTAAAATCAGGATAGGGGTGTTGGAAAGGAAGGCGCGCGCTATCGTAAGCAATTGCTTTTGTCCGCCCGAAAGCGCAGTTTCGTCCGAAAGCACCGTATCGTAGCCGTTGGGCAGAAGAGAGATGAACCCGTCCGCAAACGCCGATTTTGCGGCGTTTTCTATTTCCTCGCGGGTTGCGCCTTCTTTGCCGTAGGCGATATTTTCCGCTACCGTGCCGTTAAACAGCCACGTGTCCTGCAATACCATAGAAACGTTCTCTCTTAACCTTTCGCGGTTGATTTGCGCGACGTCCTGTCCGTCGATAAGCACTCTGCCCGACTGCGGGTCGTAAAAGCGCATAAGCAGGTTGACGAGAGTGGTTTTGCCCCCGCCCGTAGGGCCTACGATGGCAATTCTTTGCCCTGCCTGCGCCTGCAAGGAAAGCCCTTTGATGACGGGCTTGCCTTCGGTATAGGCAAAGGCAACGTCTTCAAAGCGCACTTCTCCGCGCACGGGCGCGGAGAACCCGTCCTCTTGCACGGACATTTCCTCTTCGTCCAAGAACTCGTATACCTTTTTCGCAGACGAGCTTAAAAGCTGAACGGAAGAAAATCCGTTTGCAATCAGCATAATGGGAGAGGAGAAGTTTTTGGAATACATAATCAGGGTAACGATGGTCGCCACGCTCATTTTTCCTCTGCTTGCCAAGTACCCGCCTACGAGGCAGACGACGATAAACGAGATATGATTGACGAGCGCGACGAGGGGCTGTACCAGCATGGATAAAAAATTCGCCCTCTTGCTGATTTGCGTCAGCTTTGCGTCCACGTCGGCGTATTCTTTCGCGCGCAGGGCTTCCAAGGTAAAGCTCTTCACTGTCTCCAAGCCCCCGAAGGTCTCTTCCGCGTACGTGTAAAGCGCGTCGTATTCTTCCCATAATCTATCGTACTCCTTCGCGCTCTTTTTGGCGATTACTGTCGCAAGAACGGCGGACAAGGGAGTGAGCAAGAGTACCATGGCTGCGATGAGTGCGTTTTGAGCCAGCATCATCACCGCCATAACGAGGATTTGCAAACCGCCCATGACGACGACGTCAATGGTTTCGTGAATATGCCAGCCCATCGTGCCTACGTTGCTATGTACGCGGGAGAGGATTTCTCCCGTCGTGGTTTTATCTAGGTAGGAAAGGGGGAGCCTGGAAATTTTATCCGCCAGCTGTATACGTTTTCCCGCCGTGATTTTGTTCGTCATAGCGTGGTTGATGAAAAAGGCTTTCGACCACGAAAACAGGGCGTAAAAGCCGTAGGTAATCAGCAGGAACAGCAGGGGCTTTCGCAAGCTCGCCAAAAAGGCGTTCGCGTCCCCGCCCGAAAGAGAATAATCGTTGATTGCGCCCACGAGCGCGCCCAAAAGCTTTGGCGAAAGCA
>JAZKXK010000030.1:0-10516 GCA_045611525.1 Candidatus Scatosoma sp.
CGCTATCGCCCGCGCGGGCGCAGGCAGCGTTCGGGATATGCTTTCCGTAGCGGATACCTGCGTATCGTACACAAGCGGGAAGCTCACGTACGCCGACGTAACGGCGGTGCTTGGCAATACCGATTTTTCGGCGGTTGCTCAGCTTTGTAAGGGAATTTTAGAAGGCAACGCAGGGCTTGCGTTCGAGCGAACGGAAGCGTTCCTTGCCGCAGGCAAGAGCGTGGGTATGCTCCTGAAAGATATTATGAATTTCTTGAACGCCTGCGCGGTGGCGAAGACCTGCCGCGACGGGAAGGCTATCCTCGCGTTCCCCGACGATATGTACGCGAAGGTGCTTTCGATTGCCAAAAATACGGACGGACACCGCTTGCTTAGAGTAACCGAGATTTTTGCAGAGGTGGAAACGGATTTGAAATATTCCGCCTCGCCCCGTATCCTCTTTGAAACGGCGGTCTTAAAGAGCAGTATGCCGCAAGCGGACTACGATATCGAGGCGCTCATCGCCCGCGTAGCGGAGCTGGAAAAACGGCTTGCCGAGGGGAGCTTTCCTCAAAATGCGGGGGGCAGGGTTGAGGTGAATATACCTGTGCCTGCACCCAAGGCAGAGGAAACGCCTGAGGAAAAGGAGGAAGATGAAACCGCAGGGTTGGTTGCGCCCCCCGACGAGGAGCAAACGGGCGGAAACGTATACTTCGACGGCTTTGCCGAGCCAAAGGAAAAGCCCAAAGCCCCCGCGCCGCGCGCGGTGAAAACGGTGAATAAAGGGGATAGCAAGGCGACCTTCGGCGGGTTCTTGCGCAGTATCCGCAAGGTGGCGAAAAACGGCGTGCTGTTGACCCTTTGTATGGATTTGGACGGTTCGTTCGAGGACGGCGTGTTTACGCTGTACACCACGAGCGATACCATTTACCGTTCGCTTACCAAGCCCGAGCATACGGCGCTGATTGCGCAGGCGTTTGCGGAAATCGGCGTAGGCGAGGACGAATTTGCCGTGCGGCTCAAAGGTAAGCCGGCAGACGAGTTTCAAAAACACGTAAACGAAATCAAAGCGACCTTTGAAGGGGTCAAAATCGAGATTAAATAAGGACGGAGGAGATAGACATGGCTGGATTTAAAGCAGGAAACAACAATATGCAAAGCTTGATGCGCCAAGCGCAAAAGATGCAAGAGGAAATGGAAAAGACCGCAGAGCTTTTGGACGATTGGGAAATCGTCGGTACGGCGGCAGGCGAGGCGGTAGTCGTATATATGAACGCCAAAAAAATCATCAACGGTATCGAGCTGGACGAAAGCGTGGTTGACCCCACGGACGTAGAAATGCTCGAAGACTTGATTATGGCTGCTATCAACGACGGCTACGCAAAGGCGGACAAGGTCTACGAAGAAAAAATGGGCAAGTACGGCGATATGGGTTCGCTTGGGGGAATGATTTAATCTATGGAAATTTTTATCGAACCCATAGGTCGGCTCGTCAACGAGTTTTCCAAACTCCCCGGGGTGGGCAAAAAGACGGCGCAGCGGTATGCCTATAAAATCATCGATATGCCCGAAAACGAGGCGCGCGCGTTTGCGGACGCGATTTTGGGCGTAAAACGTCGGGTGAAATATTGCAAAATCTGCGGGAATTTCACCGAAGAGGAAACCTGCGGACTTTGCAAAACGAGGGATAAGAGCGTGATTTGCGTGGTGAAAGAACCCAAGGACGTCGCGGCGATTGAAAAGCTGCACGAATTCAAGGGCGTATACCACGTCTTGCACGGGGTCATCGACCCGCTTTCGGGGATAGGGCCGAACGATATCCGCATTCGCGAACTGCTCGCGCGGCTGCAAGAGGGTACGGTGAAAGAGGTCATCGTTGCCACCAACCCCGACGTTTCTGGGGACGCTACGGCGATGTATATCGCAAAGCTCATCAAACCCTTGGATATTTCCGTTACCCGCTTGGCGCATGGGATTCCCATCGGCTCGGAAATCGAATATACCGACGACGTTACGCTGGCAAGAGCTTTCATAGAAAGAACGAGTTTATAAACACTTTATAGCTACGTACTGTATCGAAAAAAATATAGACACAAGGAAACACCATTATGAAAATTTCTGTACTCGGTTGCGGGCGCTGGGGCTCGTTTATCGCATGGTATTTATGTAACCGCGGACACGACGTCTACTCTTGGGGACCTGAGGACGACTATTCCTATCAAGTCCTTAAACAAACGGGCAAGAACGAATACGTGGAACTCGATAGCCGTATCCGTCTTACCTGCGATTTGGAAGAGGCGGTATCCCACGCCGAAACGATTATCATTTCCATTTCCTCGCAGGGCTTGCGCGGGTTTATGAAGCGTATTATCGCTTACGACGTAAAGGATAAAAATTTCGTGCTCTGCATGAAAGGGATAGAAGTGGATACGGGCTGTCGGCTTTCTCAGGTCCTTACCCAAAGCGGGATTTCCCCACAAAGGGTTGCCGTATGGGTAGGCCCTGGGCATATTCAAGCCTTTACGCAAGGTATTCCTAACTGCATGGTCATCGATAGTGAAAACGAGGCGCTGAAAACCTTACTTGTCAACGAGTTTAAGAGCGATTTGATTCGTTTCTACTACGGCGAGGACTTAATCGGCACGGAGCTTGGGGCGGCGGCGAAAAACGTTATGGGTATCGTGGCGGGTATACTCGACGGCTGTGGGTACGAGGCGCTCAAAGGCTCGCTTATGACCAGAGGCGCGCGCGAGGTTGCGCGGCTTATCAAGGCTATGGGCGGCAACGAGCTGTCCGCTTACGGGCTTTCCCACCTTGGCGACTATGAGGCGACCTTGTTTAGTCCCTTTTCGCATAACCGCAAATACGGCGAAATGTTAGCGAAGGGGGAACGGTTTGCAAAGCTTGCCGAGGGCGTGCCTACGGCGGCGGCAATGAAAGCGCTTGGCGAAAAGTACGGCGTGGACTTACCCTTAACGAATGCCGTATACGAGCTGTGCTACGGTGAGAGCGAGGAACCCTACCGCACCCGTTGTGAAAAAATGCTTGCGAATATGTTCGCAAGAGATACCAAAGCGGAATTTTATAATTGATAAGGTATAGAAGACGTACGCCCTCGGCAGGATTGCCGAGGGCATTTTTGCATAAAAGCCTTTATTTTTGCCAAACTGATTGCATGAGAAGAATACCGATTATAGAGGATAACGGCAAAACGGCGGACGAAAGGGAAAGCTGCTTCCCTACTCAGTTTAACCGCGAAAGAAGGGGGCAGGTACGAGATGACGGGTAAAAACAGGGACAACTATAACAAGAATTATATCGCATACGTCAATTCCTTCGACCCGCCTACCCAGCACTTTAAGAACTGTTTTCGGGCGTTTTTGGTCGGCGGATTGATTTGCTGTATCGGGCAAGCGTTAAGAGAGGTGTTTGAGAAAGCGCTGTATCTAAACGGAGACGAGCTTGCCGCCGCCGTGAGCGTCGTGCTTATCTTTTTAGGCACGCTTCTTACGGGGCTTGGGGTATACGACCGTATCGGGCGGTACGCGGGCGCAGGCTCTATCGTGCCGATAACGGGCTTTGCCAACAGCGTCGCCTCGCCCGCTATTGAGTTTAAAACGGAAGGACTGGTATACGGTTTGGCGGCGAAAATGTTCATCGTAGCGGGGCCGATTATCGTATACGGCGTTTTGGCGGGTACGTTGGTTGGGCTTATCTATTTATTTTTGTGAAAATCCTGTTAAAAAAAGAATGTCAATGAACTATTTCATTGACATTCTTTTTTGAATGGTGATATAATATATCGTGAAATGATTGACTACGGAGCAGAAAAATGTTTGATTTAACGCATATCCTTTATATGATTATTTCCGCGTTGATAACGGCGGGTCTGCTGATTTTGGCGAGGGTATTTGTAAAGGAGCAAAACTCGAAAAATAAAATTTTAAAAATAGCGGCAATCGTAACGGTGCTTTTGCATTACAGTAATATTTGGGTGGAATACTTAACGACTGGGCGCGCGGAGGTAGAAAACAATCATCTTTTCCCCGTATACCCTTGCAACGTGATGATGTGGCTGCTTCTTCTTGCGGCTTACCGTAAGGATAAAGAGGATACCTTCTTCGTTATGCTTGCAGAGTTCGTCTTTTGGGGCGGAATTTTATGCGGCAGTATAGGCATTATCTTTAACTTCAACTACGATAATACCCCTAGCTTGCTTGATTACGACGTCCTTAAAGGCTTGGTGAGCCATTCGACTATGCTGTTTGGCTGTATCTACGTGCTTGTCGGCGGGTATATTAAAATCCGCGTGTTCAATGTGGTGAGTTGCGCCGTCGGGGCGATGTTCTTCCTTTTGGACGGTTTTTTGGTTAACAGCATTTATCATATTTTCCGTCTTGAACCGGTCAACGCAATGTATTTGTTGGAAAGTCCGTTCCCGTCTATGCCTTGGTTCTCGCCTATCCTTATGGGAGTCATCGGGCTTAGCTTGTTGTTTATTTGTTTGGCGATTTACGAAACCCGCTTCCCCAAAGAGGAGCGTTGGTATCATAAATTGAAGAATTTTAGAGAAAAAAGAGAGGAAACGCACGAATGAGAAATTTATTTTTTAGACTGTTTAGCGATACGCCTTTGCAAAACGGCGTTGTTATAGAGTCCTTTAACGTATGGCATATTCTTTATGTTCTTGTCATCATCGGCGGGGCAATCGGTATGGCGTTTTTACTTAAAAATAAATCGATGGAAACAAAGGAAAAAGCGCTGCGTTTCCTTGCCTACGCTTTGGTGATTTCTTACGTTAGCGATTTTTTCGTACACGACTTCGTGTATGCCGATTTTGAAAACGGCGAGTATATCGGCGCGGAATTAAATATGGACAAGCTCCCGTTTCATATTTGTACGGCTTTATGCCCGATAATTGCCTTCACGCAATTCAATAAGCGTTTCGAACGCTTTTTCGAGCCGGTCGCCGCGCTTGCTATCGTTGCGCCCCTGATGTATATTACCTATCCCAGCACGGGCGTTGGCGGAGAGCCTTGGTGCTATCGCACGGTGCAAACCATGTTCTTCCACGGCGTAGAGTTCGCTTGGGGGTTCCTTATGGTTGCGACGGGCAAAACCTCGTTGAAATTTAAAAACGTATGGAAGCCTGCGGCGGCGCTGGTAGGGATTACCCTGTGGGCAAAGCTCGGCTGTACCCTTTTGGAGTATAACTGGTTCTTCCTGCGTTACGACCCGTTCGGTTTGGATTTACCCGTTTGGTCGCTGCCTATCTTGGTGCCGCTTGCTATCTTTGCAGTTGTTCTGGCGGTTTACGGTATCGATTACGGCGTCGTCGCCATTATGAACAAGAAAAAGGAAAAAACGGCGTAAACGCGTCGAAAAATATTCCGCCCCGAAGGTCAACCTTCGGGTCGGTTTTCGTATATTTCTTTTTGGAAAGCGGCATACTGATTTTATTAAAGAACGGGGGCAGGTATGCAAACAATCGCGTTTAAAAACAAGCCTAAAATTATCGCAACGGGGACGATTGCAGGTCCCAAGGAGTGCGAGGGGGTCGTAGGAAATTTCGTGGATAAGGCGCTTACGGACGATATGTTCGGGGAAAGTACCTACGAAAAAGCGGAGTGTAAAATGCTCGGCTATGCCATTTCCAAAGCGATTGAAAATGCGGGCGAAGCGGAAAAGGGTATAGATATGCTCATTTCGGGAGACTTGCTCAATCAAATCATTTCCGCGTCCTTTGCGGCGCGGGATTTTGACTTCCCCTTTTTAGGGGTGTACGGAGCGTGTTCGACGATGGCGGAAAGCTTCGCGCTTGCCGCCGCGCTTATCAACGCGGGGTACTATCAAAAAATCGTAGCGGCAACGGGCAGTCATTTCTCGTCCGCCGAACGGCAGTACCGCTATCCTTTGGAGCTTGGCAATACCCGCCCGCCGCAAGCGCAATGGACGGTAACGGGCGCGGGCGCGGCGTTGATTGCGGACATGGGTGGGGCTAAAGCTCCCGCTATCACAAGCGCGACCTTTGGTAAGGTAGTGGATTTTGGGATTACGGACGTCAATAATATGGGCGCGGCAATGGCGCCTGCCGCGGCGGATACCATACTCAATCACCTTAGGGATACGGGCAGGAGGGCGAAGGATTACGACCTTATTATTACGGGGGATTTGGGAGCGTTGGGCAGCCGTATCGTTAAGGATTTGACGTGGGAAAAGGGCGTGGATATCGCGGGCAATCACGTCGATTGCGGGGAGATTGTCTATAACGTTATCGAGGACGAATTCCAAGGGGGCAGCGGGGCAGGCTGCAGCGCCGTGGTTTTTAATTCGTATATCTATGAAAAGATGAAAAAGGGAAAGTTAAATCGGGTGTTATTTGCGGCGACGGGCGCGCTTCTTTCCACCGTTTCCAGCGGGCAGGGGGAGAGTATACCGTGTATATGCCACGCCGTAGCGATAGAAAATATATAAAGCGTGTATATGCGTCGCATTTCGGCGTTGCAGTCCGCGCCCCCTCGCTCGTGTACGGTTTGGTACACTCCCGTCGGGGGTGCTCCTGCGCCTTGAACTGCTCGCATCTACCCACTTTAAGTTTCGCAGTGTATCGATAGGAGAGGGAGTATGTTTGAACCGTATTTAGAAATTTTATGGGGCTTCGTCAAAGCCTTTGCGGTGGGCGGGCTGATTTGTATGCTCGCGCAAATCGTTATCAATTTTACTGACCTTACGGCGGGGAAAATTCTCGTGCTGTTTATGCTCTTTGGCGTGGCGTTGCAGGGCTTAGGACTATACCAGTTCCTCGTTGAGTTCGCAGGCGCAGGGGCAACCGTGCCGATTTCGGGGTTTGGGTATTTGCTTGCAAACGGGGCGATTAAGGGCGCGGAGAAAGGCTTTTTCGGGGCGTTTACGGGCGCGCTAAGCTCGGCAAGCGCGGGGATATCCGCGGCGGTGATTTTCTCCTTTTTAATGGCGATGATTTTTAAATCCAAGAGTAAAAGGAATTAAAAAACCGAGGCTTAAAGCCTCGGTTTCAATTTTCATAAAATCAATTCACCGTGGGTATTCCGTTGACGTAACTCCATTCGCCCTTGAAGTGGAGATACGGTGCAATATCCGCTGTAAAAATTGTATTCGGTCTGTTTTGCTCGAAGAAGAAATGTGCCGAGTTCCCGTATAGCAAGCTTTCGTAGTTAAACGAAGTTATGCTTGTGGGAACGACTACCGTTTCCAGCTTGGTTAAGCCGTTAAAGGTGTTACTCCTTATAGAGGTAACGGCTTTTCCGCGATGAGAAATGGGGATTTCCAAATGGGTGGCGTTTTTATCGAGTACACTGGCAATTTCATATCCGTTTGCGTTTAATTTGTAGCTAAACGACGCTTGGTTTTCCGCGGTTGCCCCTTGGGCTACTACCCCAGCAAAGGCAATTGTATTGTCCGCGTAATATACAACCAGCTCGTTATCGGGGTTGATGCCAAACGCGGTAACCAAAGGTTGATTGCCTATCGGGGTCGTAAAGCTTCCAGCTACCGTTTGTACGCCGTCGCTATACGTGATACAAAGCTGTTGCTCACTAATTTCCACGCGGTAAACAGTTGAAAATTTCTTTTCGGTGGTATTCACGGGCGAAACCTTGCCTACCGTCCATATAAAAGGTGCTTCTAGGGTTTCGTTTTTAGTAGTAGTCCAGCTAATATTAAAATGCAAGAAATGAAGGGTATCGAGGTAAACGTCCTGTAAGTATCCGTGGGATATACCATTTAAGAATTTTGCAAAACCTACGTCGTCAGGATAGTTGTCAAAATCTCGAACCAAGGTCTTTGTTTTTTCGTAGATATCTTTAAGCGACCATTTTGCGGTATTGTTAGAGTCTTCGGGCAGAGGAATACGCACAAGCGCGTTCTCGTCCACGCCCTCTTCACCGCAAACGGTGCAAACGCCGTTGATAAAGTTATGTCCCGAGGGAGTAATGTCCTCGTAGCCTTTTTCTCCGCACTCGTCGCAAAGCTTTTCCATAATCCCGTTTTGCGTGCAGGTGGGTTGCTTGGCTATGTAATATTTCCAAGCATGCTCGTGTTTATCCCCAAAAATTTTTCTGCAAGAAGAAAGGGGTAACGCCATAATGATGATTGCAAGAAGCGAAATAAATGCCCGTGTGATTTTTCTCATACGTGCCTCCTTAAAAAAGTTTGATACATAGATTATATTCTAATTATAATTAGAAGTCAAGTATTTTTATCTAATTATTGTTAGAATAATAGTATGAAAGAGTTTGATATGGGGATAGTTGCGGAGAGAATAAAGTCTTTACGTGCGGAAAAGAATATCGGGCAGAACTTGCTTGCGAAGCAGTTGGGGATAAGCAACGCCTCCATTAGTTACTGGGAGAACGCAAAGCAAGAACCGTCCGTGCAGGTGCTTTATAAAATGGCGGTCTATTTTGGAGTTTCCGCCGATTATATATTAGGATTAATAGACGATTAAAAAACCGAGCCTCAAAGCCTCGGTTTTTCGTTAAGGGGATAAATTCGGTTTATTCCCGAAGATGTCCGATTGCAGGTAGGCGTCGGGGACTGTGCCGACGATAACCGATTCGCCGACCAAAATTTCCGTGGGAACGGCGAAGTTTTCCGTGCGCGAGGGCATAACGATGCTGATATCCGCAATCACGTTTAAGTAAATGGAATGCTTGGTTTGGTTGATACCCACGCTTTCAAAAGTAGAGGTAAAATCACATGAAACGCTGCTGACGGGAATGATACGGAAATGAATGCTTGGCCCCAAGCCCGCAAACGCCTCGATGCCCGTCAGCGCGCCAAGCGGTACGGGAATGCCGTTTAAGCTCAAATTTTTGAGGTTGGACTGGGAAATGGACGCCGTATCCCGCGCAATCTTATTGATTTTCAAAGGATTTGCCGCAACGGACACGATATCCCCGTCTTGATTGCGTTCGATTTTTACGAGGTCCTCGTAACGGATTTCGTCCGAAAGGGTATAATACACGGCGTCGTTGACGGCGACGGTGGTGCTGGCGCGCATAGTCGCCTCGCTTATGGAGATAAGCACCCGCGTTACGTTACGCTGAAAATAAATAAAGAGCAGAACGCTGAGGAAAAGCAGGGCAAGTAAAATATACACAGCCCTGCGCTTATGCCGTTTTTTTCTATTTTTTCTCCGCGCGGGCGCGCGGGGCAGGTCGTATTCGTTAAAACGGTTCATACCTTTAAAATTCTGCGAATTTCCCGCAAAATCACCTCGTTGCCCTGCCCGAAGCTCGCCTTTTCAAGCTCGGCTTTTAACGCCTCGTCCTGAAAGAGTAAATCCACGGCTTGGGGCAGAGAGGCAAGCTCGCTTTGCTTTAACACACGGCAAAGCCCTTTTTGTAAAAAGTATTCGGCGTTTTCCGCCTGGTCGCCCCGCGTTTGCCCCTCTAAGGGAATAAAAAGCGCGGGCTTTTTCAATGCCAAAATTTCAAAAACCGTACCCGACCCCGCGCGGGATACCACCCCGTCCGCGCAGGCATACGCCATACCCATATCCTCGATGAATTCAAATTGCAAATACCGCTTATTCGTGTTTTTAACAAGGTTACCCTTACCGCAAGCGTGCAGGATAACGTATTTTTCCGTCAAGCTTTTTAGGTTATCGCGTACCGCCTCGTTAATGGCTTTGCTCCCGCTGCCCCCGCCGAAGACAAGCAGGACTTTTTCTTTTAAGGGAATGCGGAAGCTCTTCCTTGCCTCGCCGCGCGTAGGCGTAAAAACAGCAGGGCGAATGGGCGCGCCGCTGTACTTGCCGTTGATAAAGCTTTCGGCAGTTTCAGGGAAAGAGGTAAGCAGGTATTCGCATTTTTTTGCGCTCAAACGGTTGGCAAGCCCCGCGGAATAATCGCTTTCGTGGGCAAGACAGGGGATATTCAGCTTACTTGCGGCAAAAACAACGGGCAAAGCCACGTACCCGCCCTTGGAAAACACAAGGTCGGGCTTAGTTTCCTGCAAAAGGGCAAGCGCTTGCTTTTTGGCGCGGGTAAACGCCAAGGGAATACGCATATTGCGGGTTAACCCCTTCCACCCGCCCCCGCGGATAAGCTTGGGACAGGTAATCTCGTAATAGGGCAGGGGATAGCCTGCAAGTATAGATTTTTCTATCCCGCCCGTACCCATATAGCACACCTTGGCTAAATTTTGGGCTAAAATTTCTTCAATGAGGGCGATATTCGGGATAACGTGTCCTGCGCTCCCCCCGCCCGTAAAGAGAATGGTTTTCATGCTATTATTATAAGCGTGAAAGCGGGGGAATATGCCGAAAGAAAAAATCCCGCCAAACGGCGGGATAAGTTAGCTGTGCATGTTTACAATTTCCTGCGCAAGGTTTCGTAAGCGTTCGCGCAAAGAAAGGGGGGATAGGATTTCCACGCCCTTTCCCAAGGCGAACAGGTTTTGCAGCGCCGTTTCTTCGTCGGGGAAGGAAATATCGGCGTAATAGTCGGCGCCTTTTTGATACAGCGTTTCCGCGCCCAGCCGTTCCTGCGCTTGT
>JAZKXK010000031.1:0-2060 GCA_045611525.1 Candidatus Scatosoma sp.
ACGTCAATCCAGTCGTCCCCGTCCACCGTGCGCTTGGTATCTTCCAAAGTACCGAAATTCAAAAAGCCTTCGCTTCTATCCTTCGCATCGTAGATATCCTTTAAAATTGCGGGCAGGTATTCCCCTGTTAAATCCTCGGCAACGTAGCACTTCACCAAAACGTCTGTGGGCTTGTCCGCCGTCAGTTCGTCGTCCATATAGTCCCAAAAGGTGCTCTCTTTTGCCGTTTGCAGGGCGATAATATCCGCTCTATCGCAAATGGTTACACCATAGTCCGTATAGTTCCACATAATATCGCTGATAATCTCGCTTGCCTCGGTGGTGGTATGTATTGTCAATTCAATATACTTCATAGCTTACCTCACGAAAATATTATAGCACGCTAGCGGGAAATTTGCAACCGTTTACAAAAAGAAATCCGACGCCAAAAGGCGTCGGATTATATTATTTACTCGATAAATTAGTCGCCCATAACGTAGAAGAAGTTCAAGGCTGCTTTGTTAACAGTGTACACTTCTTTTACTTCGTAAGTCTGTCCTTCTACAACGGCGTAAAGCATATAAGCATCCGTGCCTCGTTCTACTTTCGTACCGTTTACAAAGATTTCTTTTCTATCATCATTCGTCCAAAGGTAAATACCCTCGGCAACGGAGCATACACTTACTTCCTTATGGCTGTCAAGATATCCCACAAGAGCATTCTTATATGCATCAGGAACGTCCGTTGCAAAAGCAGACGACGATTCATTCGTATACAATACGTACCCAGCTTTTGCCGTTACCTTTGCGTACAGCGTATCAAGCGCGTAGAGCTGTTCCAAGGTTATGGCGCTTGCGTCGATTACCTGCGTGCATGCCTCGTCCTTATACCATACGACGTCTGCGTTAGAATTCGACCAAGCTTCCGCCAGGGCTTCCTCTACGCTTCTACCGTAAATATACTCATCTTCATTCTTCACGCCATTTACAACAACGTCCATCTTTTTTGCAATCATATCGGATTGTACCTGTACGTCTGCGGGAACAGTAGTCGCAATCGCATCATAGTTTGCTTGATCAAACGCATAGGAAATGGTCGTAAGCGTTTCTTCCTTTTCTTCCTCCAACGCTACCTGCGCGCCTGCCGTACCTTTAGGCACATAATCCCAGTTGCCTTCGCCGTCGTCCGCTTCGTACCAAGTATCACGGTATTCTTCTTTTTCCAAAACAGAAACTATTTTACCGTCCTTTGCCGTATATACGTATTCAAAGCTAGCCTCATACGTTTCGTCATCATAGTCCGTCAAGCTATACGACATTTTTACACTCAGCGTATACGCGCCGTCTACTTCCGCAGCCGATACCGTATAGCTTGCCTCAGGAGCCGAAAATTCGTACCAATCACTATCTTCGTCCGTAGAGCCTGCAACGATTTCCGCTTTGGAATCGGCAATATAGCTCGCCCAAGCCGCGTTATAATCGGCAAGCGAGGTTACGCTCATAGGAAGCATCCCCTCTCCAAAATTAAAATTCTTCAAGCTATATTGATTCAACGCAACCCCAGCCATAAACGCCGAAACTTCCGCATATTGCTCGTAGTCGTTATTAGGATTTGCCGAATATGCGCTGGAAGCATAATTATAATACTTCTCCCCTTCCTTGAAAAGCTTTGATTTCATTGTGCTTGTGTTCGTCTCTGTTCCATCCGTTTCAGTGGCGGACTGCGTCATAACAAACCTCTTTGCTGCAGGGTCGGCAGTAAGCGTATTCGTGGAGTTTTCGGTATAGACTTCCTCACCATCCTCATCAGGGCGTACGCTCTTTTCCGTGTTAGCGCTCGTTTCCGTCAACGTAAACGCGCCCGTATAAGCAGCCGTCGCTTTTGCCGCCTCTACAACTTTTGCGTAAATTTCATCTTGCGTTAAAGGCTTATCTTCGGGATCTTTACAGCCTGCGAACGCGCCTGCGCTCATGACAAAACAAAGGCTGAGTGCCAAAGTAGATACAAGTTTCTTTTTCATAATTTTTCTCCTTTTTCGTCAAGCCACGCGCGCCTATGGCGCGCCCACGGATAAATTACTT
>JAZKXK010000032.1:0-7210 GCA_045611525.1 Candidatus Scatosoma sp.
AGCTTATGCTCCACCTCGCCCTTTTAAGCGACGAGCAAAAAACACAGCTCTTTTTGGACGTTTTATCCGCAAAGCGGTTCGGCAAGCTGAAAATTTACACGGACGAACATTTTTATTCGCTCCGTTTCACCCTCGCGCCCGTCAAGGCGGACGAGGCGCTTTCCTTCTCCCGCTTAAAAACGGGCAAGCCGAAAACGATTTTATGCTCGCATATAGAAGAAAGCGGGTATAAGCTTTGCCAAAAGCTGGGAATCTCCGTGAAAGCGGGCGACGAGGTGTACGCTTTGCTCAAAGAAAAAAACGCCCTGCCCGAACGCTATTTAGGCGAGGAAAGCACGGAGAAAAAATACGGGCGCAGGGTACGCCTATGGTTTTCCCGCGCCAACGCAAAAGGGTTCTTGGTCTGCTCCGCGCTCTTACTCTTGACCGCGCTCATCAGCCCCTTTCCTTATTATTATTTTCTCTTCGGGGGATTGCTTCTTCTCACTTCCGTCCTCGTTAGAATTTTCGGCGCTACACCCTAAGCGATACCTCTGCCGAGGTAAACCGCTTCCTTTTCCCCTCGATTTCCACGAGCAAGCCCCCCTCTTTGTCTACGGAAAGCAGGGTAGCAGGTATGCGTTCATCACCAAAATGCAGGGTTGCCTTGCGCCCCATATATCCGATATGGGAAAGATATTTTTCCATGGATACCGGCTTTACCAGCTCGTCTAAAAGCGTTTGCGCGATTGCCTCAACGGAGAACGTCTTGCCCGTTTCTTTTTTCACGGTGGTGGCGATATCTTGCAATTCCCTTGAAAGCTCGTTATGAATATTTAAGCCTATGCCGACGATAGACGAGGCAATCTCCCCGCCCGAAAAGGTATTCTCAATCAAAATCCCGCAAATTTTTTTGCCGTTTACGAAAATATCGTTGGGCCATTTGATAACGGGGGTAAGCCCCGTCGATTTTAAGGTTTCGCATACCGCGACAGCCGCGCCCGCCATAATTTGAAAGGCGTCCTTTGCGGGAAAGCCTCGGTAAAAGGAAAGCTTGGACAGATACACGCCCCCTTTTCCCGATTCAAACGAGCGTCCCTTCGTCCCTTTGCCGCCCGTCTGCACCGTTGCGGTAACGATTAAAGCCTGCCCGTCCGCCCTTTTCTCTCTTGCATAGTCCTGCGTGGACGCTATGCTTTCAAAATGCACCCGTTTGGGTGCGTTTTTTGTTTTCAATCCGTACATACCCTATTCCTCACATTCTCCAAACGCCGATAAAACGGTCTTTGCCGTATCGTAACCGTAGCCCTTGGAGAGTAAATATTTATACGCCTTTTGCAGCGTTTGCACGTCGGCGGGCTTTCCCCGCATATACTTTTGAAGGAGCGCTTTCGCCGCCTCTTCCTCCTGCCCTTCGTCCAAAAGCCCCAAAGCCCCGTCGATTTGCTCGTCCGCAACCCCTTTGCTTCTCAGCTCCATACGAATCAGCCTGCTGCCCTTCCGCTTGACCGCGCTTTCCGCGTACGCCTCGGCATATTCTCCGTCGTTGAGGAAGTTATAGGAACGGAGCTTTTCTATCGCATACTCCACGACGGCGGGAAGATAGCCCTTGCCCGTCAAAAACAGGCGCACCTGCTTTTCCGTTTTACGGGTGGCGGAAAGGTGGGTAAGCGCCTTGTCGAAGGCGGTGTTCTTCTCGCTTTCCAGTTGGATTTCCTCCAAACGCTCCTGCGTGATGATTTGCCCGACCTTTAAACGGTTCTTCACCGTAGCTTCCAAGGTCAGCCCGCAGCAAAACCGCCCGTCGATATAGATATTGCACCGTCTTTTGTCCTTGATTTGCGGTGTGATTGCCGTAATTTCGTTCATTTTTTACCTCTGTAAGGCTTAGTATAACACTTTTTATTAAAAAAGTCAACACAAGCCTTGTAATCCGTTTACTTTTCCCCGCAAATATGCTATAATAATCTAGCCAGTCAAGACGGAATGGCTAACTCAACACAAAGGAGAATTTTTATGAAATATCATACGGTTGACCTCGACGGCTTTAAAGCCGACCTTCCCATTCTCACCCTGCCCAGCGGCATCGGCATTGCCTTCTTTAACCTGCACGGCGACAGCGAAATGACCGAACACTGCGGGAAAAAACTTGCCCAAAAGCTTGGCGACTGCGAAGTGCTTATCACGGCGGAATCCAAGGGCTTACAGCTTACCCACTGCGTAGCAAGGGAGCTTGGCCAAAGATATTACGCCGTTGCAAGAAAGAGCAAAAAGCTGTATATGCAAGACGGCATTGAAATTACCATAGAGTCTTCCATCACGACCGGTCAGCCCCAAAAATTATACCTCTCCCGCCACGACGTAGAGCTTATCAAGGGCAAGAAGGTAGGCATCGTAGACGACGTCGTTTCCACGGGCGCGTCCCTTACCGGTTTGGAAAAGCTGGTGGAAAAAGCGGGCGGTATCGTCCACAAAAAAGCCTTCGTTTTGGCAGAGGCGGACGCAGCGGAAAGAACGGACGTCATCTTCCTCGATACCATTCCTCTTTTCAAATCCTCCAACAATTAACGGTTTTGACAAAAAAAGCTTGCGGGCGGACACATTTTTTTGTGTTTCCGCCCCTATTTTTTACAAAAACGCTTGCTTTTTTATCAACTATCGTTTATAATGTATATACGCATACTATGGAGTATTGTAAACTCCCGCAAGTATGCAAGGATATATCGTAACAAAAAAGGAGTACATATATGGCTGACCTTTTAGAAGAATACGGTCTTGAACAGGAAAGCAAATTCAGCACGGAGCCAAAGCTCCCCGACCCCACCGATAAACCCAAAAAGGTGAAAAAAGGCGGCGGTTGGCTAGGGCGCATCGTTGCGTTTTTGCTGGGTATAGTTATTACGCTCGGCGCGTGCGCAGGCGCTATTTACGCCGTTATCACCCAGCCCGTTAGAAAGCTTACCGGCTTGGCGGGAATGGACTTTGAAACGCAGGTGAAGGATAACATTCTTTCCGAAGAATACGGCGATAAAACCTTGTTGCAGTTAGGTCAGGACGCCCTTACCGCTGCAATAGCAAAGGACCTTGCGGGCTTAAATAAAGTCTTCCCCAAGGTAGGCGTGTACATCGGCGAGCTTGCGGATAAAATGCACACGCAGTTCGGCGTACACCTCGACGCGGAGGAAATGATGAATACCCATATGGATATGCTCCCTGAGTATATCGGCGGAAGATTTAAAGCCACCGCTTTGGGGGAACTGTTAGAGGCAACCAAGGGCGGCGACCTTGACCCCCTGCTTATGGAAATTTGCTACGGCGAAGAAGGAAAAGACTATATCATTGAAGACGGTGAAATCGTAATGCTGAACGGCAAGCAGGCTGTAACCGTGCAAATGCTCAGCGACGATTCCAGCTCGATTATCAATAAAGTTTCCCTCTCCTCGGTAGTACATCCCAAAGCGGACGACGCAATTATGCTGGAAGTTGCTTACGGAAAGGAAGGCGTAACCTTTGAAGTGGTAACGGACGCAGACGGCAACACGCTCGTAGACGCGGACGGCGGGGCTGTGGTAAAAATGCTCCCCTTCTTCTTAAACAAAGACGGGAACGGCAATTTCATCGATTATAACGGCAACCTTGTAGAGTGCGCAGCAACCGAAGCGGAAAACGGCTACACCAAAATCGAACAATACAAACCCGGCACGACGGAAACCAAGGATACCTACTTCGTTAAGGACGACGGCAACGGTACCTTCTACGCCCGCGTCGAGGCAAACGACGAAGCGGAACAGCTCCTCTTCCATAAGGTAACCATCGAGGATATGTCTAGCGATTCCAAGCAAATCATCGATAATATCTATCTTAAAGACGCGCTTGGCATTGAGTTCAAGGCAGGTCAGGAAGACCCCCACGGCGTACTTATGAGCCTTGCGTACGGTCAAAAGGATATCGACTATATCATTACGGGCGAGGGCGACAACCGTCAAATCGAAATGATAAACGGCGCGAATTACCGCACCATCGGCGATTTAAGAAAGAGAGGCACGCAGCTTATCAACGATATCGCGCTCGGCGATATTATGAGCGAAAACCGCGAAAACGCGATTACGATGTACCTGCTCTACGGTAAAGAAGGCGTTCATTACTATATCGACCCTGAAACGGATACCGTCGTAATGAAGGAACAGCGTATCGCCGTTCTTAACAGCGAGAACGTTTATAACGAATACGGGGAACAGCTCCAAGAATATAAAGAAGGCGAACACGGCGGCTATAAAATTGATATGTCGGCGAGAACCTATATCGACGTAGACGGCAACGAATATACGCTTGAAGCCACCACGGATACCGTAACCGTACAATACGGCGGTGGTGAAGCGCAGGCTACTTGGTATTATTTGAAACAAAACGGCGAGCGTACCCTCTATAAAAAATCCACGCTCCGCGATTTAACGGGCGACGTTACCCTCGTATCCACCCTTACCGACCGTATGACGGTAGGCGAAATATTTAAAGACGAAATCAACGAAAATCCGACTATGTGGAAATATATGCTGAAAGATACTGTATCGGATGAAAACGGTAAGAACTATACGATTTCGCAAATCAATTTACTCCTTGACAATATGGCGGCGAATATCAGTACGGCTAGCTTAAGTCAACTGTCCCAAGACGAGGTTATCCTTCTTGACGCCGATGCACAAGCCGCGTTAAATACAGACCTTAAAGGACAAATCGGAAGTACCACGATTAACACGTTTGGAAAATCCAAGCTTGGCGATTTGAACCCTTCTCAGTTGCTGTCCTATATCAGCGCCGTCCTTACTGTAGTAAGCTAAAAAACTCAAAAAGAAGAAAGGCTCCTTGCTTTTCTTCTTTTTTTGACAAAATGAGCGCCATTTCTTGTAAAAATACGGCAAAATCGATTGACTATTTTTCTTGAATGGGATATAATGTATGCGTATGGCTGTGCAAACGGCTATTTTACCTTGCGTATCGGGGCAGATACGCCGAATAAGACCAGGAGGTGAAGAAATATGGCTAAATACGAAATGCTTTATTTGCTCAACAACGATTTGTCCGACGAAGACAAAGACGCAAAGGTCGCTAAGTTTGAAAACATCGTAACTTCGATGGGCGGCAGCGTTGCAGGTTCGGACAAGTGGGGTACGAAGAAAACCGCATACCCTATCAAGTTTAAGAACGAAGCGTATTACGTTCTTATGACGTTCGAGGCAAACGGTAAAGTCGTAGAAGAGCTTAAACGTATCGCAGGCATCGACGCAGACGTTGTTAGACGCTTGATTACGAAGCTCAACTAAGTAGAGGAAAACAGTATGAACAAAGTATTTTTAATCGGAAACTTAACGCGCGACCCTGAGCTTCGCGAAACCCCCTCGGGCGTACCTATGTGTCGTTTTTCTATTGCCGTTCAAAGACCCTATTCGTCCCAAGACGGCGAACGTCAAACGGACTTTTTTGACTGCACCGCTTGGCGCGGTTTAGGCGAAACGATTGCGCGTTACACCAAAAAAGGCAAAAAGGTTGCCGTAAGCGGTAGCATTCAGCTGCGCAATTACGAGGACAACCAAGGCGCGCGCCGCACCGCCGTTGACATTATCGTACAGGACTGCGAATTCCTGTCCCCGAGAGATAACGACGGCTTCGACGACGTAGCCGACGCCCCCCGTCAGTCCGCGCCCAGAAAGAAGCCTACGCTTCAAGCGATGGACGACGACAGCGACATTCCGTTCTAACACGGAAAGAAAAATTAGTAAAGGAGTAACGAATCATGGAAGAAAAAGCACCTGTAAAAAAGGTATTTAAAAAAGCACCCCGTAGAAAGGTGTGCGCATTCTGCCAGGAAAAAGTTGACGTAATCGACTATAAGGACGTAAACCGTTTGAAGAAGTACATCACGGAAGGCGGTAAAATCCTCCCCCGCAGAATGAGCGGTACCTGCGCAGCGCATCAAAGATTGGTTGCAACCGCAATCAAGCGCGCAAGAATCGCAGCTCTTCTCCCCTTCAAAGGCGAGTAAGTTCAATTAAGCAATTACACCCTCTCGATACGAGAGGGTGTTTTTTTACGCCATATTGCATATGGCTTTTTTTGCTTTCAACGCATACCTGTACGCCTTGTATGCCCCGCTGTTCTCTGTGTTTTTTACATAAAAAATTACATAGTCGCTTTGGTCGATAATTTCAACGTTACGATAGTAAATCCTTTTATACCACCAGTCAAATTGCAAAGCAGGATAAATAAACTCCTCAAAATCGCAATCCCGCAAATTTTTGGGACGCTTTTTCGGGTTTTCGTGGCGCGGGTCGTATAAATAAAAAATCCGCTTGATATACGGATACTCCTCTTTTAGCTTGGTAACCGTTTGCCACGCTAAATCGTCAAACTCGCCAAAACCCCCAAAACAAAAAATCCCGTATCCCTCTTTTTCTATCAACTCCCTAATTTTTCGGGCAAGCCCCTCTTTCAATTCTTCGGTAATCTCAATTGCCCTATGCCCAAAAAAAGAACAAATCTTATAATTCTCCATATATATCCCCTATTTCGCATCTGCGTATTAATTATAACTCAAATGCGTTATTATGTCAACCTATTTGAGTTAAGTATATAACTCAAATAAGTTATATAATACTATCAAGAGGTAGTATATGGACATTATTGAAAGAATTCATAAATTAAGAAAAGAACGGGGTTGGTCTATCAACAACTTAGCGATGGAGGCAGGATTAACGCAATCGACTTTAAGTTCTATGCTTGGACGAAATTCCGCCCCCAAAATCGATACCTTACAATGCTTATGCGAAGCCTTTGGCATTACCTTAGCGCAATTCTTTTTAGAAGATGAAGGCATAGAAATTTTGACGGAAAAAGAAAAGGAGCTTATCACGGCGTACCGCAAGCTCCCTGAAAGTAAGCAAAAAGCTTTATTCAATTTAATCGAAAACTAAACGCTTTACACAAAAAACGGTAGGTGAAACGCCTACCGTTTTTCTTTTATTTTTCTATTTGTTCACGGAACAGCTTTAACCATTCGTCCGCAATCAGCTTACCGCCCGCAGCCGAGGGGTGTACACCGTCGTACAAATAATATTCCCCGCCGTACTGCTTGTCAACCTCGTCGAATTTCGCCTGCAAGGGCAAGAAGTACAAGCCGTACTCTTTCGCTAACTTTTTTGCTACCTTTGCATACTCTTTTACTTCCAAAAACTCC
>JAZKXK010000033.1:0-4967 GCA_045611525.1 Candidatus Scatosoma sp.
CGATTCGCCCGTGAGCTCTTCTTTTAAAAGTTTGGCGTAGAGTTCGTAGCCCACTTTATCCATGTGGCCGTGCTGTTCGGCACCTAAAATGTTGCCCGCGCCACGGATTTCCAAATCTCGCATGGCGAGCTTATAGCCAGAGCCAAGCTCGGTAAACTCCATAATCGCCTTTAATCTCGCCGCGGCGTTCTCCGTCATAACCTTTTCCGCCTTGAAGGTAAAGTACGCGTGGGCAAGCCTCGTGCCTCTGCCTACCCTGCCTCTAAGCTGATAGAGCTGCGAAATCCCCAGCTTGTCGCTGTCAATGACGAGCAGGGTGTTGGCGTTTGGAAGGTCGACGCCGTTTTCGATAATCGTGGTCGTAATCAAAATATCCGTTCTGCCGCCATAGAAATCCAGCACGGCGTTTTCAAGGGCGTTTTTCTCCATTCTGCCGTGCGCCACGGAGATTTTCGCCTCGGGCAAAAGGCTTTTTATCTGCGAAGCAAAGGTGAAGATACTCTCCACTTTATTGTAGAGAATAAATACCTGCCCCCCTCGCGCAAGCTCTCTAAGGCAGGCGTCGCGAAGCAGCGTTTCCGTTTCCTCAACGACGTAGTTTTGCACGGGCAAACGCTCGGACGGCGGGGTTTGTATCGTGGAAATATCCCGTATTCCCGACAGCGACATATGCAGGGTGCGGGGTATGGGGGTCGCCGTCATCGTAAGACAGTCGATATCCTTTCGTAAATGCTTGATTCGTTCCTTATGCTCCACCCCAAAACGCTGTTCCTCGTCCAAAACGAGAAGTCCAAGGCTTTTGAACTTGACGTCGGCGGACAGTAAGCGATGGGTACCGATGACGAAGTCGATGCTCCCGTCCTCTAAGCCTTTGAGTACCGCCGCCTGCTCCTTGGGCGTATTGAAACGGTTCAAGCAAGCTATCTTGACCCCGAACGCCTCAAATCTTGCTAGCGCGGTATTGAAGTGTTGACTGCACAATACCGTACTGGGACACATAAGCGCGGCTTGTTTGCCCGCCAAAACGCAAAGGTATACGGCGCGGAACGCCACTTCCGTTTTACCAAAGCCAACGTCCCCGCAAAGCAATCTGTCCATCACCTTGGGCGAACACATGTCCATTTTTATTTCCGCAACCGAGCTTGCCTGGTCTGGCGTGAGTTCGTACGGGAACGCGTCCTCGAACTCCTGCATAAACGGCTCGTTGGCGGGGAAGGCGTAGCCGCGGTTTTCTGCACGCTCGGCGTAAAGCTTCTTTAAATCGAAGGCAAGCTTTTTTAAGGACGCCTTTACGCGGGCTTTGACGCGCTCGAAGTCCGCGCCGCCGATTTTGCTGAGCGAGGGATTGTTATCCCCGACGTACTTGGACAAAACGTCCATACACTCGGCGGGGACGTAGAGCATATCCCCGTCCTTATAGGATACGGCGACGTATTCCTTCGTGCCGTCCGTCGTTTCGATTTTCTTCATACCGACGGCTTTGCCGATACCGTGCGTTTCATGCACGACGAAATCCCCGACCTCGGGCGCGGAGAACATATCCCCCCGCTTTCTCCTTATGCGCTTGGTTTCGCGGGGCTTGGTATACAAATCCCCTGTGCCGATAATCGCAAGCTTACACCCGTGCAGCACCATGCCCTTATCCAGCGTTTCAGGAAGGGCGCAAACCCCTGTGAACGCGGATATGGTATCGGGTAATTTGACTGTGGAGATGTATTCTTCGGCAAGCCGTTCGCACATTTTCACCGCGCGCGTTTCGTTCCCGCAGTACAAAAGTACCCGATAACCGCCCTTTCTCCAGTTGATAAGGTCGGTTACGAGCGCGGGAATACCGTTTAAATATTTCGCCGTGGGCGTTGCGGAAAGATTATAAATTTTAAGAGGCTCGAAGAAGAACGGATTGCCCGTAAAGGTCTGCATTGCCACCCTGCGGACGGATTGTATCTTCTCCAAAAACTTCGATTTATGGATATACTGGTTTATCGAAAAATCCAGCGCCTCGCCCCCCTCTTGCAAGCGGCGGAAGCGTTCTTCGTGTTCCTTATAAAGCGCGTTGAACTTATCCCAAAGGGTTTTGCCCTCGTCGAAAATAAGAAGGGCGTTTTCGGGCAAAATGGAGAAAAAGTCGGTGGAGTTTTCCAAAAGGGGCATTAAAAACGCGTCGCTTTCCCCCCCGCCGGATAAAAGCTCGTCCGCAATCTCCCGCGCACGGGCGTAAGCCTGCGAGGTCTTGCATTGTTTCACGCTCCTCTCTAAAAGTTGAGGCAAAGCCGCCCTGTCTTTCTCGGTAAACATAATATCCGTTGCGCTAAGCAGGGTAATTTCCGTAACGCCAGCCAGCCTCTCTCCCGTAACGGCGTCGTAGGGCTTGATTTTTTCGACGGTATCCCCAAAAAAGTCGATACGGACGGGGTTTTCCGCGTTGACGGGGTAAATATCTAAAATATCCCCGCGAAGGGCAAACACGCCCTTGGTTTCCACCTCAAAGCTGCGGGTATACCCAATTTCTACAAGGATTTTAGGCAGGGAAAGAAAATCGTAGTCTTCCCCCTCTTTCAAGGTAAGGGTTTGTAGGCGTTTGGGGAAAAGCTGTAAAAGGGCGTCTATTTCCGCCGTTACCACCTCGCAGCCCGTTTGCAGGGCGTAGATACCGTTCAAGCGACGGTACAACGCGTCCTTGGAAAGGGCTTTGCGATAGAGCAGCACCTCGTCCTTTGCCGAAAGCACTTCCGTGCGTTTTCCCGAAAGCGCGGCGATATTTTCCGCGGCTTTACGCGCCGAGGCGCCGTCCGCCGTGATATACACGACGGGGTATGGCGACAAGCCCGCAAGCAGGTATTTCAGGGGGTCGCTAACGCCAAAAACCGCCGTGGGCGTACCGCGGCGGAGCTCTTCTTCGTATGAGGAGAACTGCTCTCCTATTTGAGATAACGTAAGAAAACCACGTTTCATAGCTTAATTAAATTTGCACATAACTTTCTCAATATCCAAACCGCGGGCAAATTCCGCCGCCGCCTCGCCTGCCTTTTGACAAGCCTCGCCAAAAAGCGGATAGTCCTCTTTCCTAACCTCGGCAAGCACGTAGTTGATAATGGGAATATCCACTTCCTCGTCGCGGATACCGATACGGATACGGGGGAAGTTTTTCAAGCCCGTTTCCCCGATGATACTGCGCATACCGTTGTGCGTCCCCGCACTGCCGTTGGCGCGAATACGCACCTTCCCCTTGGGCAGGTCGTAATCGTCGTAAATAACGAGCAGCTTATCCTCGGTAATTTTATACTTCGACATAAGCTGTTTGACCGCCCTGCCTGAGTTGTTCATATAGGTAAGCGGACGGGCGAGAATGACCTTCTCGCCGCCGACGAACGCCTCGGCAACGGACGCCTCGCATTCCTTTTTCTTAAATTTTGCGCCAAGCGCTTCCGCACAATCGCCCACGGCGATATAGCCCATATTATGAAAGGTCTTTTCATATTTTTTGTCGGGGTTTCCCAGACCTACGATAAGATACATAGTATATTCCTTTTGATTTGCAAAGAGCCGTCTGCAACTGCGACGGCTCTTTCGTAACGTTTGTTTTTAATCGTAAAGCTTGGACATGGGCTTGTCGAGGTATACGTTCTCGATAGCCGCGGCGAAGATGTCCGCGACGGTAAGCACTTCGAATTTATCGATTTTCTTTTCGTCGGGAAGGTGTACGGTGTCCAGCATAACGAGCTTGGTAATCGCCGAGTTTTTCAATCTCTCAATAGCAGGCCCGCTGAGAACGGCGTGCGTACAGCCTGCGTAGATTTCCGTTGCGCCCGCGTCCTTAATCGCCTGCGCGCCTTGGCAAAGAGTACCCGCCGTGTCAATCATATCGTCAATCATAAGACATCTCTTACCCTTTACGTCGCCGATAATGGACATAACTTCCATAACGTTTGCCTTGGGACGGCGCTTATCGATGATTGCGATAGGAACACCGAACTTTTCGGCTACCTTTCTCGAACGCTTTACGCTGCCCAAGTCAGGAGCAACGACAACGTCAATGTTGTTTTGTTTTGCAAAGTGGTTATAAAGAGTAGGCCCGCCGAGCAAATTGTCTACGGGGATATCGAAGAAGCCTTGGATTTGTTCTGCGTGCAAATCCATCGTCAAAACGCGGTCAGCACCCGCCGCCGTGATAAGATTTGCCACGAGCTTTGCCGTGATAGGGTCTCTGGAACGCGCTTTTCTATCCTGACGGGCATACCCAAAGTAGGGAATAACCGCCGTGATACGACCTGCCGACGCGCGCTTTGCCGCGTCAATCATGATAAGGAGTTCCATCAGGTTGTCGTTGACGGGCGCGCAGGTGGATTGAATGATGAACAAATCCCTGCCGCGTACCGTTTCCGCGATGTGTACGTTGATTTCACCGTCCGAGAAGGTGCAAACCTCGATTTCCCCAAGCTCGGTATTGAGCTTTTTCGCAATCGCTTTTGCAAGTTCTTTGTTTGAGTTACCGGAAAATAACTTAATTTCATTGCCGTGCGTTATCATGTGTAACCTTCCTTATTTTTTATCCGCTTATCCCTTCAAGCTTTTCTGCCCAAAGCGCGGTTTTTTACTTTTGCAATTTCTTGTATCTTTATGATACACTTTTTTCTTCTTTAAGTCAAGAGAATGAAGGGCGTTTTAGGTATTTTCCTCCGCTTTTTTACGCTCCTTTTCCTCTTTTTGTTTTTGGCGCATGGAAATGAAAAAGCCCGACAAAAGCGCGGAGCATTCTTCCTGCAGTACCCCGCCGACCACTTCCGTCTTATGATTGAGCAAATTCGCCTCGGCAAGCGCGCTCGTCAGCGAGCGCCCCTTCTGCTCGTACGCGCCGAAATACAGCTTGTCCACGCGGGCGTTTAAGCTCGCGACCATACACATAGGACAAGGCACTAAGGTAACGTACAGCACGCAACCCTCGGGCACCCGCCACGAGCCGAACTTCT
>JAZKXK010000034.1:0-10132 GCA_045611525.1 Candidatus Scatosoma sp.
GTCGATTGCGCGATGTACAGCTGTTCTGCTGCAAGGGTGAAATTCTTTACCTTCGATAAAAATATAAATGTCTTCAGTTCTTCAGTATTCATTAAAAAAATTGATTATCCTTATTAGTTTTATCTATTTAATTAATTATAAACCCTTTATTAGAAAAAAGCAAGTGAAATGCGCAAAAAAATCAGGAAAATTATCAGCTTTTTTTTAATTGACAAAAGTCGGGGAAAGGTATATACTATATAGTATGGATTTACAAGGTGTAAAAGAGCGTGTTGCAAGGCTCAAAAAGGAAATAGAAAAGGGCAACCCTTACGGCGAGCAGGTATTGCTGGTTGCTGCGACGAAAACGCAATCGGCGGAGGCAATCAACGCCGCGATTGAAGGGGGAGTGGACGCGGTAGCGGAAAACAAACCGCAGGAATTCCGCGATAAAAACGACCAGCTTTCCCCCTGCCCTCGGCATTTTATCGGGCATTTGCAAACGAATAAGGTCAAGTACCTTTTGGGGAAAATCGATTTATATCATTCCTGCGACAGAGAAGAGCTGGCAATGGAGCTTGCGCGCCGTTCTCAAAGCGCGGGCATTGTGTCTAATATTTTAATTCAAATCAACATCGGCGAGGAAGAAAGCAAAGGCGGCTATACGTACGAAACCGCTAAGGAAACCTTTCTTCGTCTTTCCAAGACGGACGGGCTTTGCGTAAAGGGCTTTATGGCGATGCTGCCCGATACGGACGACGAAGAGCTGCTGCGCGCTTTAACGCGAAAAATGCGTCGCTTGTACGAATGGGCAAAGGAGCAATCGAAGGACGTGGAATACCTTTCCATGGGTATGAGTGGAGATTATGCGCTTTGCGTTCAAGAAGGGAGCAACGTGATTCGCGTAGGCTCGACGATTTTCGGGGAGAGGACGTATGGCAATCGATAAAAGAAGAAAACGCTTAGGGATAATTTTATTAAGTCTTATCTTATTCGTTTGTACGGTGCTTGGGGCTTTACAGCTTGGGAGCGTATACTCGCACGTTGCATGGGAATATTTCTTCCCCGACTATGAAAAAGCGGAGCTGCAGCCCATTTTGAATAAAAGCGAGCTTAGCGAAGAAGATTACGAGCTTTTATACCGTCAAACGGGCTTGACAAAGCTTGGTATCGACGGGTTGCTTGAAAGGGGACAAGCGGGAAAAATTCTGCGGATACAGGACTTTTTCTTTAAGGAACAAGAGGTAATCGTCAACAAATTTGCGCCCTTTACCTATATGGAGGACATCAACGACCACGCTATTTTTGCCGCGCTTGAGCCTGGCGACATTCTCGTAACGTCAACGACCAGCGTTTCGTGGTGGAGATACGGACACGCCGCGCTTGTCGTGAAGGGCGAGGAAGGAATTATTTTAGAATCGATTGCCCCCGGCGAGGTCAGTGAGTTTAACTACGCAAGCACCTTTAACGATATCCGCGATTTCTTGATTTTGCGCCCGAAAGCGGACGCCGAAACCAAAAAGAAGGTCGTGGAATATGCGATGAGCAATCTCGTGGGTATTCCCTATTCTCTTACGGTGGGAATTCTTTCCCCAAAGTATCCCGAAAGCTTAAAAAGCTCGCAATGCGCCCACCTCGTTTGGTATGCCTATAAGAAATTTGGCATTGACTTAGACAGTACGGGCGGAATGGTGGTAAAACCCCGCGATATGGCGTGTTCTCCCGAGGTGGAGCTGGTACAAGCCTACGGCTTTGACTTGGACGAGCTTTGGAGTTATTAAGTATGGACGAAAAGAGAAAATACGCTCTTGTTACGGGCGCTACGGGCGGGCTTGGAAAAGCCTTTGCCGAGGAGCTTGCAAAGGTGGGCTATCACCTGCTTTTAACGGGCAGAAGCGAAGAAAAACTCTTGAAATTACAAGAAGAATTACAAGAGGTCTATCCAAATATTCAAACGCGAGTTTACCCTGCCGACTTAACGAACGAGGGGGACATAGTCGCGTTGAAAGAGAAAATCGCAGGCGAAAACCTGCGCCTTTCTTTACTTGCGAACGTTGCGGGGGCGGACATACAAAAGCCGTTTGCCGACTATACGCAGGGAAAAATAGCCTTTCAGTGCAGGGTAAATTTCGAGGCGGCGGCAACCCTTTGCCATTTTGCCATCGGGCAAAAAGCGGAGCGCTTGGAAATTGTCAATATTTCCTCGGTATCGGGGATTTATCCTATGCCCTATTTTGCCCTTTACAGCGCAACCAAAAGCGCGCTTTGCTCCTTTTCCCAAGCCTTGAGAGAAGAGATGAAAGGCAAGGGCGTTTTCGTTACGGCAATCCTTCCGGGAGCAATCCCTACCCGCGAGGATATAAGAGCGCAAATCAAGGGGCAGGGGCTTTGGGGTAAGCTGGCGGTAAAATCCCCGCAAGCGGTTGCAAAAGCGTCCTTGAAAGCCGTCAAAAAGAACAAACGCAAGGTTATCGTAGGTTTTTGGAATAAGCTTATGCGGATTTCCACTTTTTGTATACCTCAAAGCCTGCGCTTGGAATTTATCGCGAAAAGGTGGAGCAAGATTTCCAAAGACGCTTTTTAATGAATTTTTATGCAGAAAGGGGTTTTTCCCCCTTTTAAATCCTTGACAAAACTCGTTTTTTTATATATAATCGATTTAATAAATTAGAAACAAAGGTTTAATCGAATTTTTTGTAGGAGAGAAGAGAGTATGATAGAGTTAAATCCTTCCAGCAACCTGCTAGAGCAGGACCAGTACAAATACGAGCTTCAGGACGTTGCCGAGCCGCATTTGTTCCGTGATATTTATCCTTACGACGAAGTGCCGAAGACGACCTTCAACTTCCGTAGGGTTCCCATGAATATGCCAAGGGATATTTGGATTACGGACACCACCTTCCGCGACGGACAGCAATCCCGCGCGCCGTACACGGCGGAGCAAATCGTGCATTTGTACAAATTGCTTGCGCGTCTTGGCGGCCCCAAGGGCATTATCCGCCAAAGCGAATTTTTCGTCTATACGAAAAAGGACAGGGACGCGATTGAAAAGTGTATGGAGCTTGGGTACAAATTCCCCGAAATCACGACTTGGATAAGAGCCAAGAAAGAGGACTTTGAAATGGTGCGGGATATCGGTATCAAGGAAACGGGTATTCTCGTAAGCTGCTCGGACTATCACATTTTCAAAAAGCTGAATATGTCCAGAAAACAGGCGTTCGACCATTACCTCGGCGTTGTAAAGCAGGCGTTCGAGGCGGGCATTTCCCCTCGTTGCCACTTAGAGGACTTGACCCGCGCGGACTTCTACGGCTTCGTAGTTCCGTTTGTCAACGAGCTGGTCAACCTTTCCAAGCAAACGAACATTCCCGTCAAAATCCGTATGTGCGACACGATGGGCTACGGCGTGCCTTTCACGGGCGCAGCGCCCCCCAGAAGCGTTCCCGGTATCGTTTACGGCTTACACCATTATTCGGACGTTACCTCGGAAATGTTGGAATGGCACGGTCATAACGACTTTTATATGGGCGTTGCGAACGCGGTCAGCGCTTGGCTGTACGGCGCAAGCGGTGTAAACTGCTCGCTTCTCGGTATCGGCGAAAGAACGGGTAACGTTCCCACCGAAGCGATGGTTATGCAGTACGCGTCCTTGCGCGGTACGCTGGACGGTATGGACACGACGGCGATTACGGAAATCGGCGAGTACTTTGAAAAGGAGCTTGGCTACGAGGTTCCGCCTATGACGCCGTTCGTGGGCAGCGCGTTCAACCTCACCCGCGCAGGCGTTCACGCCGACGGTATGATGAAGGACGCGGAAATTTATAATATCTTCGATACGGAAAAGATTTTGAACCGTCCGCCCGAAGTTTCCGTTTCCAACACGTCGGGGCTTGCGGGGATTGCGTACTGGATTAACAAGCACTATAAGCTTTCCCCCGAAAAGCAGGTAGGCAAGCAGGACTGGATTGTTCAAGAAATGAAAAAGGCAATCGACGGGCTGTACGCAGACGGCAGAACGACGGTTATGGGCGAAGAGGAGCTGGAAGGCTTGTACGAGGCGTACAGCAAAGAAGGCAGAAGTAAATTAAACAGAGAGCTTTAATTATGGGTTATACGATAGCACAAAAAATCATCAAAGAACACCTCGTATGCGGGGAAATGGTAACGGGCAAGGAAATCGGCTTAAAAATCGACCAAACGCTCACCCAAGACGCAACGGGTACGATGGCGTATCTTCAATTCGAGGCGATGGGGATTGACCGCGTAAAAACGGAACTCTCCGTAGCCTACATAGACCACAACACCCTGCAAGCGGGTTTTGAAAACGCGGACGACCACCGCTATATCCAAACGGTAACCAAAAAACACGGTATCCGTTTCTCCCGTCCCGGCAACGGTATTTGCCACCAAGTACACTTGGAGAGGTTCTCCAAGCCCGGCAAAACGCTTATCGGCTCGGACAGCCATACCCCCACGGCGGGCGGTATCGGTATGCTCGGTATGGGCGCGGGCGGCTTGGACGTAGCCGTAGCTATGGGTGGCGGCACCTACTATATCACTATGCCCAAAATGATAAGGGTTAACCTCGTGGGCAAGCTCAGCGACTACGTAGGCGCGAAGGACGTCATTTTGGAAGTGCTTCGTCAGCTTGGCGTAAAGGGCGGGGTAGGCGCAATCGTGGAATACGCGGGCGAGGGCGTGAAAACCCTTTCCGTGCCTCAGCGCGCGACGATTACCAATATGGGCGCGGAGCTTGGCGCAACCAGCTCACTGTTCCCTTCAGACGAAATCACAAAAGCCTTCTTGAAGGCGGAAAACCGCGTAGAGGACTGGGTAGAGCTTTCCTCGGACGAGGACGCCGTATTCGACGCGGAATACACGGTGGATTTGTCCGCGCTCAAACCCTTGGCGGCTTGTCCGCACAGTCCCGACAACGTCAAGAGCGTTGCCGAGCTTTCGGGTATGAAAATCAATCAGGTTTGTATCGGGTCTTGCACCAACTCCTCGCTTGCGGATATGCTTACCGTGGCGGCGATGCTCAAGGGCAAAACGGTACACCCGTCCGTCAGCCTGTCCATTTCGCCCGGTTCTAAGCAGGTATACACGATGCTCGCGGAGTGCGGTGCGCTTGCCGACCTTATCAACGCGGGCGCGAGAATTTTAGAGTGCGCTTGCGGGCCTTGTATCGGTATGGGCTTTTCGCCGAATTCTGCGGGCGTAAGCCTTCGTACCTTCAACCGTAACTTCCTTGCGCGCAGCGGGACTGCGGACGCGCAGGTATATTTGGTATCGCCTGAAACGGCGGCTGCCTCGGCGTTAACGGGGGTATTTACCGACCCGACGACCCTTGGCAAAGCGCCCAAGCTTAAAATGCCCAAGGCGTTTAAAATCAACGACAATCTTATTGAAATGCCCGCTTCTGTAGAGGAAATGGACGGCGTAACGGTGGAAAGAGGCCCCAACATTAAGCCCATTCCCGTCGGCAAAGCCCCTGAAAAAGACCTCGCTTGCGAGCTGATTTTGAAGGTGGGCGATGACATTACCACCGACCATATTATGCCGGCAGGTACGAAGGTATTGCCCTATCGTTCCAACGTGCCTAAGCTTTCGGAATTCTGCTTTACCGTGTGCGACAAGGACTTCCCCGAACGCGCGAAAGCAAAGGGCGGCGGGATTATCCTCGGCGGCGCGAACTACGGTCAAGGCTCGTCGAGAGAACACGCGGCGCTCGTGCCTTTGTATTTGGGGATTAAGGCGGTTATTGCCAAGAGCTTTGCCCGTATCCACGTGGCAAACCTTATCAACTTCGGCATCGTGCCTATGACCTTGGCAAACCCTGACGATTACGAAAATTTCGCCGAGGGGGACAGCTTGGAAATCAAAGGCTTTGCGGAGGCTGTTGCGAATGCAAACGAGGCGGTTCTCGTCAACAAAACGAACGGAAAAGAGGCAAAGCTTTGCTTGAACTTATCGGCTCGTCAAAGAGAAATGCTCCTTGCGGGCGGTTGTTTAAACTATACGAAAAATCAAAGGTGAAATTATGGAAAAACAGGAATACAAAGCACAGCTTGACTTGGCTTGCGAAAAATTTAGAAAGCTTATGGCGGCGCAGCTCACGCGCGTAGAGGATATGAAGGCGCAGGGCGATTTCGTCGATTACAGCGCTTTGGATTGCATCAAAATCGGCGTTTGCGGCGGGGACGGTATCGGTCCTATCATTTCCGCACAGGCAAGACGGGTGCTTGAATTTATCCTTGCCGACCTCGTGAAAGCGGGTAAGGTAGAGTTTAAGGATATCGAAGGGCTTACGATAGAAAACCGTATCGCAAAGGGCAAAGCAATCCCCGACGACGTTATGGCGGAATTAAAAGCTTGCCATATCATTTTGAAAGGCCCTACGACCACCCCGCAAAAGGGCAGCGGTATGCCGAATATCGAATCGGCGAACGTAGCGATGAGAAAGGCGCTGGATTTGTTTGCGAATATCCGTCCTGTCAAAGTTCCCGAAGAAGGTATAAACTGGACGATTTTCCGTGAAAATACGGAAGGCGGCTACGCCATCGGTTCTTCGGGCTTCAATATCACCGAGGATTTGGCGGTAGACTTCACCGTAACCACCAAGCAAGGCTCGGATAGAATTGCCCGCCTTGCGTACGATTACGCGCATAAAAACGGCTTGAACAGAGTATCCCTCGTTACCAAAGCCAACGTCATCAAAACGACGGACGGGAACTTTTTGGAAGATTGCCATAAAGTAGGGGATATGTATCCCGATATTATCACGGACGAATGGTACGCGGATATCATGACGGCAAAGCTCGTCGATAAAAAGCGCCGCCGCGATTTCAAGGTGCTGTTGCTGCCCAACCTCTACGGCGATATCATCTCGGACGAGGCTGCGGAATTCCAAGGCGGCGTAGGAACGGCGGGCTGCGCGAATATCGGTAAGAAGTACGCGATGTTCGAGGCTATCCACGGCAGCGCGCCCCGTATGATTACCGAAGGCAGAGGACAGTACGCAGACCCTTGCTCTATGCTTAGAGCTTGCGTTATGCTTCTTTCCCATATCGGCTTGCAGGAAAGAGCAGATAAGCTCGAACGCGCGTTGGATATTTGCTCGTTTGAAGAGAAAAAGCTCGTTATCACGGGCAGAGATACAGGAGCGACCTGCCAAGAATTCGGCGATTACGTTATGGAAACCTTGCAAAAACTTTAATGCAAACACGAAAAAGGGGCATACAGCTCCTTTTTTAATTTTTAAAAAAGGATTTTTCCAAAAAAGGCTTTACAGAACAAGTTATTTGTGTTATACTGTATAAGAGGAAATTTGTACAAACGGAAAGACTGCTTATGAAATATACGGTTCAATCAGGAAAATATATCGCTAAAAATTTCTTTTATATCTTCCCGCTTGCGATTTTGCCTGCCTTTTTGTTATCCCTTTCCACGGACGAAGGGGCAATCAGCAAGGTTTTAATCGAATCGCTGACGGGCAATATTACTGCGTGGAGCTTTTTCGAGCTGTTCCACGCGATTTCCATTCTCAGCTTCGGGAGCTGGCAATCCATCGTCTTCGGTATCCTCGGCATTATCGCCATCGTGCCTTGCGTAGCTCTTCTTATGGCGTTTTTGGAAAAGCATTTCCGCATAGGCAAGAGAACGTTCAACGGACTTTGGTCAAAGCTCAACGATAATTTTATTTCCACCTGCGGCTATGCGCTTCTTTTCGTAGCGGTGTACGAGCTTTGGGCTTTACTCACGGCGGCGGTGGTGTTCGTTATGTCTATGCTGCCCGCGATATTGCTTGCGAATATACTGTCCGTATTATTCTACGTGGCGATGCACGTGTTGCTCCTTTACCTTGTAGGGTTGATTTACTTTTGGCTGCCCTGTATGCAAATTACGGGATTTAAAGCGATAGAGGCGTTGCACTATTCCCATCAGCTCATCACCCCTGTAAAGTGGAAGATTTTCGGCGGACAGATTTTGTTCTTGCTTTGCGCCGAGGGCTTGATTAGCCTTTGCGCGGTGTTCGTACCGGGAAGGCTTGTCTTTACCGTACTCACCACGGCGCTGTATACGGTGTTGCTTTTGCTGTATTTTGTGCGTATGCAGATTGCCTATTTTGACCGCGACCAAATCGAGCGCGCGGACTTGAAAAAGTATTAATTCGAGGGAATTATGAGATTTGCAAACAGTATTCGCTTATTCATGGAAAATTTCAAGCAAAACTATAAACTGCTTATCTATAAGCTGTCTATGCTGCTCGTTGCGGGCGCATTGTATTCGGCGTTTTTACTGCCCCAGCTTATGGAGATTGCTTCTAAGCCTGCTGTGCAGGGACTTTGGCAAAACGCGCAAAACGTCGTAAAATCCTTCTTCAATCCCGAACTGGACGAACCCGCGAGGTATATTGCGGCGATTTTCGGGGAAAACGGCTCGCTGAAACAAGTATTCGACCTGCTGATGACCATGCGTTTGGAGCTTTTCCTCGTCGCTTTAGGCTGCGTCTTGGTCTACCTTGTAAAAAGATTTGTAGACACGCTTTGCTACTTCACGGTAGGAAGTCTTATCAACGATAAGATGTCCGCGTATGCGGAAACTCCCTTCTGGACGGCGTTCGTTTCGAATTTGGGCAAGGCAAGCGTATATGCGCTGGTGTACGTACCCATCGTATTCCTCTTCGACGTTTGTATCTTTACCCTGTGCTGCGTGATGCTTCGTTTCCTGCCCTTGCTTGCGGCGCTTTTCCTGTGTGTAACCTTGATTGCGGTAGGGCAGTCGGGCAAGCTTGCGTTGACAAGCCTTTGGATGCCCGCGATGACGGCGGATAACAAAAAACTCGGCGAAGCTATCCGTATAGCGAACAAACGGGAGTTGAAACAAATCGGTAAGGCTTTTACGCTCTATCTTGTCAGCGTATATTTAATTATCATCATCAACGCGGTGGCGGCGCTTTTCACTTTTGGCAGCGCGCTCCTTATCACCATTCCCGCGGCGTATTTGTTGCTCCTTTGCGAGCAGTACGTTATCTACTATACGCTCAAAGGCAAGAAGTATTTTATCACCTATGAAAGCATCGCCACCAACCCCGACCACGGCGATAGCGAGCATTTCTTTGAATACCTCAAAGAAGAGGAAAGGGTCGTAAACGAAGAAAATAAAGAATAAACGAATTCTGTAAAATTTGGAGGGAACGCAATGGAATATTTGGCTAAATACCAAGAATGGCTGGCAAATCCCGCGCTTAACGACGAGGGGAGGGCGGAGCTTGAACGCCTGGCTGGCAACGAAAAGGAGCTTGAGTACCGTTTCGGCGGCGAAATGGAATTCGGCACGGCGGGTATGCGCGGGCTTATCGGCTACGGCGTGAATATGATGAACGTCTACACCGTTATGCGCGCGACGCAGGGCTTGGCGGAATGGATTAAAACGCTTAGCAAAGCGGATATGGAACGCGGCGTCGTGATTTCCTACGATACGAGAAGAAAATCGCAAGAATTTGCAAAAGCGACAGCTGAGGTTTTGGCGAAAAACGGTATCAAAGCGTACCTTTTCGACGACGTACACCCCGTACCTATGCTCTCTTATGCGGTGCGTTATTTAAAGACGGTTGCGGGCGTTATGATTACCGCAAGCCACAATCCCAAGGAATACAACGGCTATAAGGTATACGGCGAGGACGGCGCGCAGATGTCCCCCGAGGATACGGAAAAGGTCGTTTCGTATATCAATGAAATTAAGGACTATTTGTCCGTTTCGGGCGAAAAGAATTCTTCGCTTATCCTGCCCGTGCCTAAAAAGCTGGACGAGGATTATATCGAAGAGCTTGCCAAGCTTACCCTCTCCAAAGAGGCGGTGGAAAAGTGCGGCAAGGATTTAAAGCTCGTCTATACCCCCGTCCACGGCAGCGGTTACGTACCCGTTACTTCTATCTTGAAAAAGCTGGGTATCAATACCACGGTGGTAGAGGAACAAACGACGAAGGATACCGAGTTCTCCACCGTAAAAGTGCCTAACCCCGAATTCAAGGAAACCCTTTCTATGGGTATTGCGCTTGCGAACGAGATCAACGCGGACGTTGTGTTCGGTACCGACCCCGATGCAGACCGTTTGGGGGTTGCGATCAAGAACGAAGCAGGGGAGGTTATCG
>JAZKXK010000035.1:0-1880 GCA_045611525.1 Candidatus Scatosoma sp.
CACCATTTTCAAGAACCTGTCGATGCTCGGCTCGTCCACGAGCAATCTGGGCAAGCCGAAGATATCCCAAGGGGGGTCGTCCATATGGATTGCCATTTTAATATCGCATTCACGGCAGGTGGGCATAATCGCTTCGAGGAAGTATTTAAGGTTCGCCCAAAGGGTTTCCTTATCCACGTGCGCGTACGCTTTGAACAGCTCGTCGAGCTTTGCCATACGCTCAGGCTCCCAACCGGGGAAGGACATATTGTACTTTTCCGTGAAATCCAAGATATACTTCGCCATAGCGTTGTAATCGTCTTGAATCATACCCTTTTCGTAGAACAGCGCAGTAGAACCGTCGCCGACCTCGTGGAAGAGGTTGCTTCTCGTCCAGTCGAAAATGGGCATAAAGTTGTAGCAAATTACCTTAACGCCGAACTTGGAAAGGTTACGAATGGTCTGTTTATAGTTTTCGATATACATATCGCGGGTAGGCAAGCCGATTTTGATATCGTCGTGTACGTTGACCGACTCCACCACGTCAATGTTAAAGCCGTACTCGTCGCACTGCGCTTTCACCTCGGCGATTTCCTCTTCCTTCCACACCTCGCCGGGCATTTTATCGTGCAATGCCCAAACAATCCCGCTTACGCCGGGAATTTGCTTAATGTCCGATAACTTGATACGGTCGTTACCCTCGCCGTACCAACGAAAGGTCATTTGCATAACTTCTTTCTCCTTTTGTCTTTCTTATTTCTTATTTTTAGGCTTACGGATACGGTTGAGCTTTTTGTTCATCTTCAAAAGCTCTTCCTTCGTAAAGCTTATGTTTGCCATACCCATCATACTCGTCAAACGAAGCACGGTAAACCCGCCGAGCATTTGCATAAGTCCTTCGCCCTTGAAATCCACGTCAAACCCGCCCGACTTCTTTTCGCCGTCGTTGCCCTTCTTGTTTGCGTTCATCTTCTTTTTCAGCTTAAGACCTACGCCCGCAAACCACAGCTTACCTCTAAGACAGCTCATAATATCGCTCATCTTATCGTTGAGAGAGAATCTGCCCTCCGGAGCGTCGATATCGAACCAGTTCAAAACCGCGCCCTGCTCCTTCAAGCGGTATTCTTCGTTGAATTCCTCTACCTTACGAATTTTGCCCTCGTCCGTCAAATCGCCCGCTTTTGCTACGATAACGCTTTCGCCTACGTTAGGCACGTCGAAATAGAAGAAGTGTTCGGGGCTTTGCTTTTTGCCAAGGCTCTCGCCGTTGACGAACAGCTCTACTTCGGGCTGGTTGGAGTATACCGTTACCTTGGTAACGTCCTCTACTCTGTCGATATAACGCTTCCCGCAAAGGTGTACGAAGGGCTCGTCCGAAAGCCAAGCCTTGTACGCGTAGAACGCGTCCTTTTTATACTTTCTGTCGAAGGTGATAAGCCCCTTGTGGTTTTGACCGTTCTCCCCGCCTTCCGCGCGCGCGTCCGCGCCGAAGTCGAACATATTCCATACGTGGGTCGCCCAAAGATACTTCCTCGAAAAGAGCTGTTTGATAAGCTCCTCGTGATAGTACGCTTGGTACTCTTCCGTGTAATCCCCCTGCGTAGGGTTAGAGGTATGCCAGTTGAGCGCCTCGCAGCCGTATTCCGAACAGCCGATAGGGATATTCGGGTGCATTGCGTGGAATTTATCAAACCAAGGCCCGTTCATACTCGTTTCCCCGCCGTACCAGCCAAAGTAATGGTTGTAGGAAACGCAATCGGGGATTTGCAGGTAAGGGTCGTCCATCTTACACATAGAAACGGCTGCAACCGTCGTCAAACGGGTCTTGTCCATTTCGTGTACGAGGTCGTTTAAGATACGATGGTTTTCAAGCAAATCCTCGTCCGAGCCTGCGATAGAAA
>JAZKXK010000036.1:0-14931 GCA_045611525.1 Candidatus Scatosoma sp.
TGAAAGCTTTTACTTCTTCCACGATTTGTTTTACCGTCTTAGCGCCTTCGAAAGACGGTTTACAATGTAAAATATACTCTATATTTTTCCCTTTTTTTACGGGAGCGTTGATAATTGCGTGCGGATACAAGCCGTTTTCGCCAAGGTAAGAAAGCACTTTATCTACAATATCCGCGTGCGCGGACGGCACAACGATACCGCTTTTACCGATATGCTTATTATCACATTCAAATTGCGGCTTTATCAACACGAGCGCGCTGCCCTCGTTGCTTAAAATTTCCTTTATCACGGGGAAAATGAGCCTAAGAGAAATAAAACTTACGTCCGCAACTACGCCGTCAAGCTTTTCGGGAAAGGCTTGTTTAGTTAAATACCGCGCGTTGGTATTTTCCATTTGCACGATACGGCTATCGCCCAGCAAGCTTTCGTGCAGCAGGCTTTCGCCTACGTCCACCGTATACACCCGTTTCGCGCCGTTTTGCAAAAGACAATCGGTAAAACCGCCCGTGCTGGCGCCGATATCGGCAAAAACCTTGCCCTTTACTTCAAAATCAAACTCGGTAATCGCTCTATGCAATTTATATCCGCCGTTGGAAACAAAGGATATCTCCGCTTGCACGAACGTGAATACATCTCCGTCCTTTATCTCGAATTTGGACTTTACCGTCCTTCCGTTGACAAGAACAAGCCCCTTTTCTATCGCCTCGGCGGCTTTCGTGCGAGAGCCGAACTTCTCTGCGAAAAATTTATCGGCTCTCATACAAGCACGCCTTTAATGTACGCCTCGACTTCTTTGCAGCTCACGCCGTATTCAGCCTGTAAATCGGCAACAGAGCCTTGCGGGATAAACTCGTCGCGATAAGCGAAATTCTTAATATTTAAGCCTTTTCTATACGCGCAGACCATAGCTCCAAACCCGCCCAAAAGCACGTTATCCTCAAGGGTTACGATATGCTCGTTTTCAAGCCCGTTTAACAATTCTTCGTCTAAGGGTTTAACGAAGCGGGCGTTCACCACGCTAAAATCAAGCCCCTCTTTTTGCAAATTTTGCAACGCTTTCATCGCGATTATCAAACAGCGCTCTCCCGTTGCCAAAACGGTA
This sequence comes from Candidatus Scatosoma sp., assembly GCA_045611525.1. Taxonomy (GTDB): domain Bacteria; phylum Bacillota; class Clostridia; order Christensenellales; family Borkfalkiaceae; genus Scatosoma. The sequence continues at coordinate 1,103 of JAZKXK010000036.1, forward strand.
AGCTTTTTACTGTTCGCTTTATGCGCATATTCCCACTTGCCCACCTGAATAGGCGCTTTGTCCTTCCCAAAAAGCACTTTCCCTGCGCGGGGATAACGAATGGCGAGCGGGTGGGGATAACCTGCGCTCCATTTTAGCATCTTCCCAAATTCTTCCGTGTCTTTGGGGCTTGCAATCGTTAAATTCGGTATCAAGGAAAGATAGGATAAATCGAATACGCCTTGGTGCGTTTCCCCGTCCGCGCCTGAAATTCCCGCGCGGTCGATACAAAAGGTTACGGGTAAATCCTGCGCGCAAACGTCGTGGATAACCTCGTCGAACGCACGCTGTAAAAAGGTCGAATAAATGGCGTAATACGGCTTTAATCCGCCTGCCGCCATAGACGCGCAAAGCACCGCTGCGTTTTCCTCGCAAATGCCTACGTCAAAGGCACGCTCTTGGTATTTTTTGAAGAACTCACCTAACCCTAACGCCTCTTTCATCGCCGCGGAAACGACGGTAATTTTATCGTTTTCACTTGCCAAAGCGCAAAGCGTTTCGCCTAAAACTTCGCTGTATTCCCTTTGTTTTGCCGAGCCTACGGGCGGTACCCCGTGAGTGGTCGTGGGGTCTTCCTCGCTAAATTCATAGCCCTTGCCCTTCTTCGTTACAAAATGCAACAGAACGGAATTGTTTTCCAGCGCTTTTTTTGCCTGTCCAACGGCGTCGAGCATTTCCTCAAGGTCATTGCCGTTATTTATCCCCATATACGTTAAGCCAAAGCTTTCCAAAAGGCGAATGTTTTCCGCTTTGTTGTTTTCTTTAATTTGGGAAAGAATATCGTACATTCCGCCCACGGTAGGAGAAATAGACATACCGTTATCGTTGAGTACGATTAAAATTTTCGTATTTAAAATTTTCAAGCTGTTGAGCGCCTCGTATACAAGCCCGTTATTAAACGAACCGTCCCCGATATACGCAATCACGCAGCTGTCTTCTTTTAATAAATCGCGCGCCTTTGCAAGCCCTATCGCTGCGGAAACGGAAGTGCCGGCGTGTCCCGTATCATAGCAATCGTAAGGACTTTCCTTGCGCTTGGGAAAACCCGAAATCCCGCCTGCCTGACGAAGGGACGAGAACTTGTCCGCCCTACCGCTTAACAGCTTGTACGGATAGCATTGATGCCCTACGTCGAATACGATTTTATCCTTTGGAAAGTTAAAGGTATAAAAGAGCGCGACGATAGATTCCACAGCGCCGAGGTTGGACGAAAGATGCCCGCCGTTACGGGTTACCGTATCGTGTATGGTCGTACGCAGCTCGTCGCAAAGCACGTTCAGTTCCTCTTTCGTGCAATTTTTTAATTGTTCGGGGCGTAAGTTTTCCAACATACCCATTCTTCCTTTTAGTTATTCCGTTCCAGCACTTTATCCACAAGCTCGTGTAAAAAAGCGGTATCTCCCTCTATACTTTCCAAAACCAAATGGCAATCCTTAGCACACATATCCGCGCGTATTTTTGCCCCTTCTAAACCGTATACCTTTACGCAAGTGAGCTTGTTTTTATCTTCGTCCTTACCCACCTTTTTACCCATAGCGCTGAAATCGCCCGTTACGTCAAGGATATCGTCCGTCATTTGGAATAGTTTGCCCAGCAATTTACCGAATTGCTCAAACGCAAGAAATCCCTTGCCGCCGCTTAATATGCTTGCCATAACGACGGGCGCAAGCAGAAGCTTTCCCGTTTTATGCTCGTAAATATACAAAAGCTCCTCTTCGCCAATCTCTCTTTCCTGCTCGGAGAAGTACATATCCGCAGATTGCCCTGCAATCATACCGTAAATTCCCGCGCATTCATTTAAAAACTTGGCCGTTAAAGCATAGTTTTCACCTTTCATACTTTCTTGAATGCAAATGGAATACGCCTCGTTTAATAGCCCGTCGCCCGCCAAAATTGCGTTCGCCTCGCCGAATTTTTTATGGCTGGTAGGCTTCCCGCGACGAAAATCGTCGTTATCCATAGCGGGCAAGTCGTCGTGAATCAGGGAATAGGTATGAATCATTTCCAAAGCCAAGGCAAAAGGCAGAATATCCGTTTCCTCTACGCCAAGCACTTCCGCGCAAGCAAGCGCAAGCACGGGGCGAATGCGCTTCCCGCCGCTTAAAAGGCTATAACGCATACTATCCCCCAAAACTGCGGGTTTGGTTTGCAATTTTAGCATATAACTTTGAGCGTATTCTTCAAAAATATTGACAAATCGCTCGTAGCGAAGATGATAGTCGTTCAATCTCTTCCACTCCTTATTTGCTTTGAAATCTCAAAAAGGTATTATACATAAGCATAGTAATCGTCATAGGTCCAACCCCGCCCGGCACGGGCGTGATATACGAGGCTTTGTTCTTCACGCGTTCAAAATCCACGTCCCCGCAAACTTTACCGTCCTGATTGCGGTTGATGCCGATGTCAATCACAACTGCACCCTTTTTTACCATATCCGCGGTTACAAAGCCCGCTTTTCCTACCGCGGATATTAAAATATCCGCATTTTTGCAGTAATCTTTCAGGTTTTTCGTCTTGCTATGACAAACGGTTACGGTCGCGTTCGCGTTCAATAAAAGCATCGCCATAGGCTTACCAACCGTTTCGCTTCTACCCAAAACTACGGCGTGCTTACCCGCAAGGTCAATCCCCTCTCTTTCAAGTAGTTTCATAACCCCAAGCGGAGTACAAGCCGCCACTTGCGCCTTGTTTTGCAGCAAAAGTCCCAAATTTTGCGCCGAAAAACCGTCCACGTCCTTTTCAAAAGGAATATGCGCCGCCGCGGCTTCGCTATCCAAGTGCTTGGGCAAAGGCATTTGCAGCAAAATCCCGTGTATTTGAGGGGTTTTCCCAAGCTCGTCAAGCAAGTCCTCCAGTTGTTTTTGCGAGGCGGTCTCAGGAAGCTCGTACGAATAGGAACGTATCCCGATTTCCCCGCAGGCTTTGATTTTATTGCGCACGTAAATACGCGAGGCGGGGTCTTCCCCCACGATGACTACGGCAAGCCCGGGCTTTTCTTTGCAAGCCTCGATTTTTTCTTTCAATTCGGCGCGGAGCTGCGCCGCAATCCCTTTTCCGTCGATGATTTTCATACGTATCTCCAAGCGGTTATTTGTTGATAACGCCCGCCAAAACGCCGTTTACAAAATCCGCGCTGGTATCCGTGGAATACTTGCGCGCAAGCCCTGCAGCCTCGGATACGGACACTACGGGCGGGATATCGTCAAAGTATTTGATTTCCGCCATTGCGATAAGCAAAATGCTTTTATCGGTGGGATTGATGCGGTCCGCACGGTAATGATGGCAAGCGTCCTCAATGCCTTGAATTAATTCGTCGTAGTGTTCTTCCACGGTCGCCACGAGGTCGGCGGCAAAAAGCAAATCGTCCTCTTCTAAGGCGAACTGCTTATATACCTTTTTCTTTAATTTATCCAAAAAATCCGTGTTAAACTGACGCGCAAAAATGATGTTGAGCGCCGCTTCCCTTGCTGCGTTTCTCATATTCTTTCTCCGTAAAATAACGACGAAAACCCTTCGGGGTCGAAGGGGTTTCGCATTTTAATTTTCGTTGTTGTTTTCCTTTGCAGGCTCTTCGACTTTCGGCGCTTCGGGTTCGCAGAAAACGACGTCGAGGATATGCACGTCAACCTTTGCCACTTTGTAGTGTGTCATATTTTCTACGCTTTGCTTTACCGATTGCTGAATACGGTAAGCAAGTTCGGGTACGTTATAGCCGTACTTCACGACCACGGAAACGTCCGCGTATACGCCGTCCTTTTCAATGTAAAGAGAAATGCCGCCTCTTTTGCTTTGTTCGTCGGGCATTGTACCCTCAACCTCGGCAACCGCAAGGGCTACAATATTGCGCACGATGCCGACGTTGTACACCGTTTTACCGTTTTGATTATTGTTCGAGTTGATTCTAAAGTTGGACATTTGAAAAAAAACTCCTTATAATATGTAGCACTATTATAACATATTATTTTGATTTTTTCTACTGTTTTGAAGATATTTTCTCCGCTTTTTTTCAGCTTTCCGCATAAACGGGCATAATGATGACGTTTCCGGACACGATTCCCGTCTCGTTTTTCATCATACTGTAAATGGAAAGCGCCGTATCATAGTTCAATTCCGCCGAATTAATAAACACGTTTACGTTATCGCTATCCGTCGAAACAGACACTACCGCGTCCGAAAAACCGAGCGATTTTACCATATTTTCAAGAATGAGTTCCTTCTCCATCGCCGCAACGATTTCCATCTTCATTTCCGTCGCTTCTTCATACTTTTCATCGCCTACTTCATAAAGCGCGATAACGCTGTCAAGCTGTACAAGCTCTTCATTGCGGGTTGTCGTACGCTCAGAGCGATAGGTCGTGAAATAGTTCGCCGTCGTAACGCCGCTTTGCGCAGAGGCTACCGTGCTGGAATTCGCGAATACGAAGTTGAACACGGCTGTAGCCGCAAGCAATAATACCAAAGACGACATGAGGATAATTTTCTTTTTGTTTGACATAATTTATCTCCTTTTTACTCTTTTTTTAAATACACCTTCACCGCTTTTTCCTCCGTTCCCAGCGCCGCGGCAACCGCGCTGCGGATATTCATCACAACCCGCAAATCGTTCGCGCCCTCGCAAACGACCACGACGTTTTTTACCCCCTCTTCCGTTTCGCAAACGATAACGTTCGCCTCGCCAACGCCGTCGATTTCTTCTAATAAGCGAATGACTTTGATTTCCGTTTCCGTCGCGTTAACGAGGTCGCTTTCTTGCGTTTCTTCCTTTTGAAATATTTGCCAAGCGGAAACAACGAGCGCAAACAATAGGGCAAAAACAAGCAGTAAATCCTTTGTTTTCCCGTCAATTTTTGAAAACAGCCCTTTTTTCTCCTTATTCAATTAACACCTCGCTGCAATAATTTTTCGTTAAGTATTCGCTCATTGTTTTTACTATCTCCTTATCCGCTTTGCCCTCCGTATCCACAAGAATACGGATAATTTTTATCCTATCCTCTTCAAGCGTCCACTCTAAGCGAACAACCGTTTGAACGCCGTACTTTTGCAAAAGCTCCTTTTCAAGCGCCTCTTGCGTTTGAGTTACTCTCATTTCACTGTAATACTGTATGAACTCCTCCTGCCCCTCTATGACTGATTGCGAAAAAATCGTTTGGGATTTTTTGTCGTAGCTTAACGATAGCGACCCCGTTTTTAAAAAGCCGAGTACAGGCGCAACGATGGCAAGCACGCACGTAATCCTTGCAATTGCTTTGATAAGCCCAGAGGTTTTTCCTTCGGGCATTATCGCCGTGAGTAAGGCGGAAAACAACACCGTACCGATGACGCCTAACAGATACCCACTCAAAACAACGCCTCCGACGAACATACCATAAGCAAAATAGACAGAAAATACAAGAATGCGGTAAATAGCAAGCCTGCGGTACAATAATGTAAATTTTCCGCAGTTTCCCCTAAAAAATTAGAAATTTTCCCCTCCCCAAATGGCTGCGTAATCGCTGCGGTCAACCGCAAAAGCAAATTGACGCAAATGAGCAAAATCATAGGCTCGAAAAGGACGGCTAACATTAAAAAAATACTCATACTCCCCAAGGAATTTTTAATCAACACGCTCCCCGCCACAGCCAAATCAAACCCGCCCGATAAAAAGCCGCCGACGATGGGAATACCGTTGCCTATGGCGTACTTCGCCGTTCGGCGTACGATGCCGTCGTAATTCGCCGCCGTTATCCCCTGCAAGGTAAAGAAAATCCCGAAGGCGGACACGCAAACGCCGATTATCCATTTGTTTATACTCTTAAAAAAGGCGGTAAATTTATTGATTTTTAACTCGTTTGTAAAATTCCCCGCCAAGGAGAAGATAATCGTAGCTATCGTGATAGGAAAAACGACAGAACGTATTACCGATACGATATTCGTTGCGAAAAAACCTACCGCAGGTCTGCAAACTGCCGCGGAAAGCGTACCTCCGCTTGCCGCCATTAACGTCAGCATCAACGGAAAGACGATTTGCATTTGCGTTTGCATAGAGGTTACGCATTCTATCGAAAGCTTGAAGCATTCGGTTAATACGCTGATTAGAGGAATTAAAGCGGCTGCATAGGTAATCAAAAAAATCATTTCGCTTGAAGTGCGTGCGGTCGACCCGCTTTTTAGGGTAGAAATCAACCCGGAAAGCAAGGTAATCGCCGCAATACAGGCAAAGGCTGGCATAATTTCCCGCACTTTAGCAAACAAAACGGTAGAGATTTGCTTGAATATCCCGTCGTAATCCATCGCCCCTACTTTGATATACTCCATCAGCCGTTGGGATACGCTCTTATCCGAAAAGCCGTTTAAGCCGTCAAGATACTCTTGTAATTCCTGCAAATCCAAGTTATCTATTTGTTCCTTTACGGTATCGTTTAGCTCGTCTTCGCCGTTACCTTCCGCAAGAACGCGAACGGTATTCAAGGAAAAAATAGTGCATAAACTTATAAGAAATAGCAAAAAAATCAAGCGTCTTTTTTTCATACAAGCCTTAAAAATCCTTGTACAAGTACGAGCAGATTTTCTATCACGGGTAAGGAAAGCGCAACGATGGCAATCTTCCCACCGAGTACTACCTTATCGGCGATTGCACCGCTTCCAAAATCCGTTAATATCCCCGCCCCAAACTCCGTCAAATATCCCACACCAACGATTTTTAACAAGGTTTTCATCAAGCCGTTTTCCATACCCGTTAGGTTTGTAATCGTTTGAAAAATAGTAAGCGTGCTTTCTAAAGAATCTGCGATAAACAGTAAAATTACGATAATGCCCGTAACCGTTACGGCAAAAGACAATTCCGGCTTTGTTCCCCTTAAAAGCAGCACCGCTATCGCCGTTACGAAGGCGACGCCTATAATTTTAAAAATCTCCGTCATACGCTCTCCTACTAAGTTAGCTCGAATATTCGCTTGATTTCCTCAAATAAATCCCCGACCATTCCAACGACCACGCCAAGCACGATAACAAGTCCGACGATGCTTACCAAGGTTGCAATATCGTCCCTATCCGACTTTTTAAGAATTTGGCAGATGACCGTTATAATAATCCCGATGGCAGCCATCTTGAATAAAATTGTAATATCCACGCCCTCATTTCTCCTCTTTATATGATTAAAATCAAAATCAAAAGACCGCATAAAAAACCGATTTTAATGTATAAATCTCCATAGCGTTTACTTACTTCCGCCGCTTTTGTCATATGCGTGGAAAGCGTTTCCTTTACCGAAGAAAAGTACCCTTTTTGCGAAAGGCTGTCCCCCCGTCCAAGCATAGCAAAATAGTCTAAAACAAGCGTTTTTTCTTCCTTTGATAAAAAGGTAAAATCGGGAAAATCAACCCCGCCACCCCCGTCAATCCCTATAAAAAACTCTTGCAAAAATTCGTTAAATTCCCCGCGATACGGATAGCTTGAGGCAAATTCGCGTATAGGTCGGCGACGGTAGGATAGCTCGCTTAAAAATCGTTGATTAAATTCGTAAAACTGTGAAAAAAAATCCTTTCTTTGTCTATATTTTTTGGCTAAAAGGTACCCGATAAAGCTTGTCAGCGCTACGATAGCTACCCCTAAAAAGAATTTCAACATCATAACGCCACTTCCCTACCCTGCTCATCATAAATCGCCGCAATTTTCCCTAAGCTATCCTTATCAAGCAATACAAAACGCTCAAATAAGCCCAAAAAAGGTTCTTTAACTCTGTCCATTGACGAAAAATGCGCGGACGCAAGCACGGAAATGCCTGCGCAAACAGCCTTTAAGAGTGCTTGGCAATCATATGCGGAAAGCTCGTCCGTGATGATAATTTCGGGGCGCATAGCGCGTATCCCTGCCTCGAATGCCGTTATTTTGTCGCTAAATTTAACGATATCGCAAGTTTCCCCCAGTTTTCCTGCGGAAATTTCTCCTCGCTCATCGCAAATTAAGACGTTTTTGTGCGTTTTTTCACTGATAATCCGACCTAAATCCCGCAAAATCGTCGTTTTACCCAGTCCCGGCGAGGACATTATCAATAGATTACGTACTCTATCAGACATACAATATTGATAGATTTGCTCTCCGCAACCGATAATTTCATGGGGAACACGCACGCAAAGCGAAGTGAAATTGCGCAGCGCATACGGTTGTCCTTTTTCAAATACGTATTCACCTGCAATCCCTATTCTTTCCCCGTTTTTAGCCGTTATAAAGCCTTTTTTTAACTGTTCTTCTACCGAGTATACCGAATATTCCCCCGCCCGATACACGCAATCTGCAATATCGTAAGCGTCGCAAATTAAGGCATTATTTCTATGCTCCGTGATTCCTCTTATACCAAGATAACGATATTTCCCCTGAAAATTGACGATTACCGGCTGATTTGACCGTATTCGTATTTCATATAGGTAATGTAAGTTGAGGTAATCTAAACCCTCTTTTACGCTTTGCGGCAGAAAGTCTAACATTTGTTATACTATATGTATTAGCTCGTCCATATAGAACAAAAAAACTCCCCTTAGGGAAAAATTTTAACAAAAAACTGCCTTTAATTTCTTAAAAGCAGTTTTGATATTTTTAAATATTATCGGTCTAAAACAATCAGGAGTTCTTATTAAGAAGGTCTGCAATCGAGATGCCGCCTAAACCTTCTTCTTTCCATTCGGTAACTTCTTCTTCAGCCTTAGGTGCCTTAGGTTTTCTAACCTTTTCCTTTGCTTCCCCATCCTCAGCTTTCGCTTTGGGCTTTCTTTCCAAGTTTTCAGGCTTGGGTTCAAGCGCTTTAATGGAAAGGGTCATTTTCTTTTCCGTGCAATCAAGCTTCAAAATCTTTGCGTCGATTTCTTGACCGATTGTAAGCGCCGTCGTGGGATTTTCAAGGAATTCGTGAGAAATTTGAGAAACGTGTACCAAACCGTCGATGCCTTTTTCAACTTCTACGAATGCGCCGAAAGGTACGATTCTTACTACTTTACCGTGGATAACGTCCCCTTCCGCATATTTTTCAGCCGCCAAATCCCAAGGTTGAGCTTGGAGCTGCTTATAACCGATAGAAACCTTTTTGGATTCTTCGTCGATTTTAAGAACCTTGAATTGATATTTTTGCCCGATTTCAAGAACGTCGGAAACCGCTTTTACACCCGTCCAGGAAAGGTCGGAAATGTGCGCAAGACAATCGAAACCGTTAACGGATACGAACGCGCCGAAAGAGGTAATTCTTTCTACTTTACCCTCTACCACGTCGTCAACGTGGATGGAGCCGAAGAATTCAGCCTCCTTAGCTGCCTTAGCCGCTTCTTTAGCCGCTTTTTCTTCTTCAAGAATAGCGCGCTGAGTCGCGATGATTTCCTTTCTTCTTTCCGTCTTAATTTCGATAACTCTCAAACGAAGCTTTTTGCCTACGTATTTATCGAGCTCCTTCACGTAACCCATACGGATTTCGCGAGCAGGAACGAATACGGTGTAAGAACCGAGTTCCGCAGTCAACCCGCCTTTGTTGAAACCGGTACATACCACTTCAAATTCCTTGCCCGATTGAATTTCAGCGAGCATTGCTTCCTCTTCCTTAATCTTTTTAATCTGCTTTTGAGAAAGCTTTACGGGGTTGACAGCAACAACCATAAGCTCGATTTCTTCGCCAAGCTTAGCGTTGAACTCGTCTTTGTTGTATACTTCGCAGTCCACTTCCTCTTTGTCAAGGATAACTTCCTTTTTTGCAAGGGGGAGCAATACCGCCACACCCGAATCGTCCGCCGACGAAATCGTAGCCGTAATCAACTGTCCTTTTTTGAACTTCTGTTGATTGTCCATGTTCGCAACAACTTCAGCCATCGTTGCTTTTGCTTCTGTTTCCATTTCCATCTTTAATAGAACCTCCTGAGTTTGCCCGTTAGGGGTGCTGGCACCCGTAACAATACCTACCTTCTTAAAATTTTTGATTGTTTTATAGTCGAGTTCGACAGCATTCGACAAGCGGAACACCTTATCGCAATGCTCGGCGCAAATATCGTAAAGCTTGTTCGTATTACTACTATTCAAACCGCCGATTACCAAAATCGCGTCGCACTGTTTAGACAATTCGCGAGCCTCGTTCTGTCGCTCTATAGTAGTATAGCAAATTGTTTTGAAAACTTCAAGTGTTTTGCCCCGCCTATCTTCAAGATTTTTAATAATTTTTTCAAATTTTTCCATAGAATAGGTGGTTTGAGCAACGACGCAGCAAGCTTTTTGCGGTAAAATCGAAAAATCCTCCGTTTCCGTTGAAAAAATATAAGCTTCGTTGTTACACCAACCGTTAAGACCAACCACTTCGGGATGCGCCTTTTCCCCGACGATAACAATGGTTTTGCCCTCTCGATACTTTTCGTCTACGATTTTTTGCGTTCGGCGGACAAACTCGCAGGTGCAATCGACGATTTTAATTTCCCTCTCTCTGCAGTATTCGTAAACGTCCTTCCCAACCCCGTGCGAACGAATAATAAGCGTAGCTCTGTTCGGCACTGCGGAAAGCTCCTCAACCATAACGATACCCCGATTCGTAATCGAACGCACTACGTCGGGGTTATGGATAATCTCACCGTAAATATAGGTATTCTCCGCATTAATGGACAGCGCAGTATCTACCGCCCTTTTGACGCCGCGGCAAAAGCCGCCGCTTTTTGCAATTATAAATTCCATTGTTTATGCCTTTCTCTTTTTCAAAGCGAGAAACTCCGTATGCTCTTTAATCATATTCAGCATACGCTCGCGTAAGCTTTCGTCCACGCCCTTGAGTTCTTCGTCGGACAGTTTTTTATCGTAATGCTGCGCAAGCTCGAACGGTTCCCCGATTAAGATATGCGCACGGCGGAAAAATTTCGGCTTTTTGTACATAACGATGGGGACAATGGGCGTTTTCGTCTTAATCGCCATCGCCGCCGCGCCCGAACGGAAAGGCAACATATCCTCCCCCGCCTTATTTCTCGTACCCTCAGGGTAGATACAAATCTTTTCGCCGTTTCTTAAACACTTAAAACAATCCAGAAGCGCCCTCGCGTCGTTGCCGTCGCGATTGGTGCTGATTGCCTTTATCCCTTTCAAAACCCTACCGATAATCGGAATTTTAAACGCTTCTTTTTTCGCTACGAAGTGTATTCCTTCCCAAGTCGTTACCGCCGCATACACGGGGTCAAACATAGAAAAATGGTTGGAAATGTAAATACATGCCCCGTCTTGAACCTTTCGATTGCCGTAAAAACGAAAGGGTTTTAAAAGAAAATAGATAGGCACAACTAAAATACGTACAAAGTTTAAAAGCGGCATAATATGCCTGCCCTTTTTATTCGCTTTCACCGTAATACTTTTTTTCTTCACGAATCTACCTCGATTAAATCTTAGATTGAATAACTCCTTTGATAAAGGAAACGACCTCTTCTACGCTCATATTCGAAGTATCTACGACCACGGCGTCCTCTGCGCAAACAAGCGGGGAAAATTCTCTTTCGCTGTCTTGCTTATCACGGAGAATAATTTCTTGGTGTAAAGCGTCAAAATCAACCGTTTCTCCGCGTTCAGTAAGCTCTTTAAACCGTCTTTCCGCCCGTACTTTGCTATCTGCCGTAACAAAGAACTTGAATTTCGCATCGGGCAAGACCTTCGAGCCGATATCCCTGCCGTCGAGTACACAGGACATTCCGCGCGCGATTTCCCTTTGCATCTCTACCATTTTAACTCGCACGCAAGGATGGGCGGAAATATTAGAGGCTGCCATAGAAACGGAGTTCTCGCGAATCGCCAAGGATACGTCCTCGCCATCGAGTAACGTATGCTGCTTTCCGTCTTTATATTCCACTTTAACGTTAAGTAAAGGCAGAATGTCTTCCACCGCCCCACCGTCCTTGGGGTCAACGCCAAGGCGCAGGGCTTTTAACCCGCAAGCGCGATACATAGCGCCCGTATCCAAATACAAAATGTTATAATCCTTCGCCAAAATCTTTGCAATCGTACTCTTTCCGCTGCCTGCAGGCCCGTCAAGCGCAATATTCATAATTTCGCTAATATCCTTTCTCAAAATTTTCGCCCCATTTAAATAAACGTGTTTTGCCGACCTTTCGTCCGCAAGTTCCGTAAAAAGCATTAAACGAATACAAAGCCGTACCCCCCCGTCGATTTCCGGCTCAACCGCCGCAAACAGGGGCGCAAAATCGTAGCCCGCCTCCCTCGCCGCCTTTGCCGGGTGATAGGAGTGAATATCCGTAGTCAAAGAAAATAAAAATCCTTTGACCTCTTCCTTGCTTAAGCGGTTGCAAGAAAATATTTCATCCAGCAGTTCTTTAACCGCGAGAGAAATTTCCTCCTTGCAATCCTTTTCAATTGTCGTTGCACCGCGAATAATCGTCATTCTAGTTCTCCAAACGTTGGAATGCTTTTATTATATAATAAAAAATCCCTTTCGTCAAGCCTTTCGAGGCGGTTAAATGCTGTTCCCTGCGGCATAACCCGTAGCAAATGCGATTTGCAAGTTAAATCCGCCCGTAAAAGCGTCGATATCCAACACTTCCCCGCAAAAACGCAAGCCCTTTACCCTTTTGCTTTCCATCGTTTTGGGATTGATTTGCGAAAGTTCAACGCCGCCCGAGGTAATAATCGCCTCTTCAATACCGCGCAAGGAACGAATTTTTAAAGGAAATGCTTTTAAAGTCTTTACAAGTCTGCCCCTTTCTTCTTTGGTAACAACGTTGACGGTTTTTGTAGTGGAAACGCCCGCCTTCTTTAATACCGGAAAAATGAGCTTTTGCGGCAAAAGCGCGCAAAAAGCGTTAGAAAGCTGTTTATTTTTATACTTTTCAAAATCCCTCAGTAGCCGTTTATCCAAGGTTTGTTCGTCGAGTGCAGGCTTAAAATCAATACTTGCATTAAGCCCCGCAAGCGGCAATCGATTGATAAGCGAAGACGCGGACAACACAATGGGGCCAGATACGCCAAAATGCGTAAAAAGCATCTCCCCAAGCTCGCTAAATACCGTTTTTTCGCCGCTTTTCACCGTAAACGTTACGTTTTTAAGGGTGAGTCCTTGCAATTCCTTGAAGAAATCCCCTTCCAAATTCAGTCCGCAAAGCCCGCTTTTTATATCGGTTACGTCGTGCCCAAGGGCGCGGGCAAACACATAGCCGTCCCCCGTCGAACCCGTAGTCGGATAGCTTACCCCGCCCGTCGCAACAATTACCTCATCGCAAAAATATTCCCCTTTCTCGGTTGAAATTTTTACTATGCGCGGCATAGGTATTACGTCAGGTGAGGTAGTAGCCTCTATGTCTGACATAGGTATTATGCCTGGCGTAATAGTGTAAATTTTGGTAACTTTTTCGTTTAAATATACCTCTACGCCTTCCATTTTACAGGCTTTTTCAAGGGTTTTAGTGATATCACTTGCGTGGTCGGAAGAAGGAAAAGCACGGTTTCCCCTCTCAATTTTAACGGATAATCCATATTTTTCAAAGAAATCTATCGTTTTTTGAGAGGGAAAAGCATAAATAGCGCCCATTAAAAACTTTTTGCCGCGCACTACGTTTTGCAAGAAATCTTCAGGCGGACAATCGTTAGTAAAATTGCATCTCCCCTTGCCCGTGATATAAATTTTTTTGCCAAGCTTTTCATTTTTCTCAAAAAGAAGAACTCTATGCCCGTTTTTCGCGGCTGTATGCGCCGCCATAAGCCCGGCAGCTCCCCCGCCGATGATACATACTGTTTTCATGATTTTATCCATTTTTTGCGCTCAACCATTTCCCCGTTCAAACTATAGTTTTGGATTGTTTCAC
>JAZKXK010000037.1:0-6433 GCA_045611525.1 Candidatus Scatosoma sp.
TGGCAGAATTGACGCGGTAGTGAATAACGCGCAGGCTTCGGCGTCGGGTAAAATGCTCATCGACCACACCAAAGAGGATTTGGATTTGGCGATTTATTCGGGCTTGTACGCGACCTTCTTCTATATGCAAAAGGCGTTCCCTTACTTAAAGGAAAGCAAGGGCGCGGTAGTGAACTTTGCCAGCGGCGCAGGGTTATTTGGCAGAATTGCGCAATCCTCGTACGCAGCGGCGAAAGAGGGTATTCGCGGTCTTTCGAGAGTAGCGGCAACCGAGTGGGCGCCCTACGGCGTTCGCGTGAACGTGATTTGTCCTTTGGCAATGACCGAGGGCTTGCAAAAGTTCAAGGAAGAATACCCCGAACGCTACGAGCAAACGATTAAGGGGGTACCCATGGGCAGATTTGCCGATCCCGAAAAGGACGTCGGCGGCGTGTGCGTCTTCCTTTGCTCGGACGAAGCAAGCTACGTGACGGGCGAAACCATTACCTTGCAGGGCGGCAGCGGACTTCGTCCTTAACCCCAAGGGTCAAGGGGCATAGCCTCTTGCGGATTGCAAAGGCAGAGCCTTGCCGTGGTGTGGAGCAGAGCTCCACGAAACCGTACCCATAATAAGCAAAACGTAGTTTTGCGCCCCAACCGCACCGCGGTTTATTTGCAAAGCAAGCAAAAAGACGAGGAATTTTCCCTCGTCTTTTTCCATTAGTATTCGTCTTTCAAACCCAAGAGATAATCGGTAGGTACGTCGAAAAATATCGCAACCTTTCGTATGGCGCTTTCCGTGGGCTCGTTCACGCCGTTTTCCCAAAAGGAAATCATGGATTGATTATATCCCAAGCTTTCCGCTAACGCCTTTTGGGTAATTCCTTTTTCCTGTCTTAATTCTTTTAACCGTTCCGCAAAGTAATTCATAGTTTAATCATATCAAAATTATTAGAAAACTAATTGACAAATTAGTATACTAATGTTAAAATATGATATGCAAAATTGAGGTGGATTATGAATGAGGAAAAAAACAAATTATTTGTGAGGAATGTTTAAAAACAGCGTTTTCCATGATGGCTGTAATTACAATATTTACAGTATTAGGTATTGTTGATGCCATTTATAGTGCTGTGGAGTATGGGACGTTTTGGGTGACGTTATTGGTAGCTATCTTAGCCGTTGCGGCAGGGGGAATAGGATTTATTTGTGGTATTTTAGCACGGATTTTTGCGGACAAAAAGTCCTCTATTTGGAATATGATAACTTTTTCGTGTGTTTGCTTAAGCCTAGGTAGATTTTTGGCTAGTTTGTATATCTTATTCCCAATGCTATTATGGTAAGCCCCCCACCAAAAGCAAAACGTAGTTTTGGGCCCCCAATCGCAAAGCGGTTCAACTCAAAACAAAAGACGAGGAATTTTTCCTCGTCTTTTTTAACCGTTCTGCAAAATAATTCATAATATAATCATGGTTGAATAATTCAATGTCAAGTATTATTTATGGTACTCTTCAAATAAATCGTTGGGAGAACATTCGAGAATGTCGCAAAGGGCTTTTAAGTTTTCAAACTTAATCCCATTCGTTTGATTGTTGACCAGCTTATTAAAATTTTGATAACTCAACCCTAATTGCATATATAACCAGTATTTCGACTTTCCCTTTTCCTTCAAAATATCCAAAATCCGCAATTTCATACTATATAATCCCCGCATTAGATAATATTTACATTATATTGCAAAAAAATGCTTGACAAATAGACTTTTAAATTATATAATGTACACATTAGATATATTTTTAGGAGATATTCTATGAAACGAATAACAAAAGGTTTATTGGCGCTTGGCGCGGTTACGGTATTGATGGGCGCGTCGGCTTGCGATACGAATACGATATTGCAAAACATCGGTTACGATTATTTTAATCCGTTCCATACCTGTGAATATGGGGAGTGGGAAGTTGTTAAGGAAGCGACTTGTACGGAAGACGGAGAACGCAAGCGTTCCTGTGCTTGCGGCGAAACGGAAAGCGAGGCAATTGCTAAAACGGGGCATTCTTGGGATGAGGGCGAAGTAGCGCTTGAACCTACCTATAAGGAAACGGGTATAAAAACGTTTATGTGTACGGAATGCGGAGAAAGCAAAGAGGAAGAAATGCCAGTACGCGCGTTGTTTGCAGGCGGGCTTGGTACGCAGGAAAGCCCCTATCTTATAGAAACGGCTGAACAGCTGCAAAACGTTCGGGAAATGTATGATACGTATCAGTATTATAAAATTGCCGACGGGGTACAAAGTATTGATTGCAGCGGTTGGGCAAAGAACGTAAACCTGAACGGCAGTTTCGACGGAAACGGGGTGGAGCTTGTCAATCTTACCGCGGCTTTATTTAATCAGGTGGGGTATGAAAATTCCGTTCAAAATATTACGATTGAGAATTTTACGGTTACCGTAAATGCAAGCACGGCGCTTGTGCATAACCTTATTAACGGCGGTGAAACGACTTTTAAAAATGTCGTTATGCACGGCTATATCGAAGGAAAATATAACTTGGGGTGTTTCTACCGCTATGGTACGGCTCAATATGGGGAAGGTTGTGATTATACGGTAAACTTCGTAAATTGTCAATCGGACGTTGATATTGTGGAAACGTCGGGGAACGTTCCCGGCGGGCTTATCGGCCACGCATATCAGGGTAGCGGAAATACTGTTACGATTAACGTGGACGATAAAACTGCGTATACGGGGACACAATACGGTACGGCGAGAGAAGGACACTACTACTTGTGTATGGATAGCGGAAGCACAGTTTTGACGGTAAACGGCGAAACGATTGAAAACTTCAAGTGGAACAACGAACAAAACAAGAGTAAGAATTATCAAAAATTAGCTATTGTAAACCCGACTCAAAATCAAAAAGGCTCCTTTGAGGTTGCAAAACAAGAGGGCGCAGCAACGATGAAAGTCAGTGTGAATGCCCAAATTTCCGCTTATGATGAGAACGGGGATAAAGTTAACAATGAAACAGGGATTACGATTGTCCTGAGAACAAACACCTTGACCGAGCTTGCGGATAGTACGAAGGTTTTACATTCCTTTGATACGGTAGAATTAATCGCAAATGCAAGCGCGTATACAGTAGAAAATATAGAGGGCGTTTTACGGGTTTACATTATGAAGAGCGATAGTTATACCTATGAAGGGACGGTATCCTTGCAAGTCGTGCAGTACGACGCGGAGGGTAAGGTGGTAGCTGTTGGCAGTCTTTCAATCGCGACGCTTGAAAGAGGCGAATAATCTAACTTTTATTCTAAAAGACGGAGAGAAAATCCCCGTCTTTTTTATTTTTTTCAAAAATTTTTGTTTAATTGCGTTTCGGGGCGGTTACATATAATTGTAGAACCTGACGAGAGTCGAACTCGAAAGGTTTTAACGGCAAAAAATGGCTGGATACTTCGTTGAACTTCTTGACAAACCGTCAGGGTTTGCCTGCGAAGTTCGCCTTGTCTACATCTCATTTTTTGTTCGTAAAAACTGCGTAGCACCTTAAAATAAATATTTTTCAGCAGATTTTGGCGAAGGTGGGCGCAGTTGTATACAAATACTACAAGAACGCATTTGACGGAATATGCGAAAAATAAACTTTTAAGGCTTGCGAGTTCGACTCTCGTCAGGTTCAAAAAACAACGCGCCGAAATTCGGCGAAAAGGAGTAAAATATTATGGCAGGTAAAGTTATTGGTATTGACCTTGGTACGACCAACTCTTGCGTAGCGGTTATGGAAGGCGGCGAACCCGTCGTTATCGCAAACGCAGAAGGTTCGAGAACGACTCCCTCGGTCGTATCTTTCCAAAAGGACGGCTCGCGTGTGGTAGGTCAGGCGGCAAAGCGCCAAGCGGTGGCTAACCCCGACAAAACGATTATTTCCATCAAACGCCACATGGGTTCGGATTACAAAGTAAAAATCGACGGTAAGGACTATTCTCCTCAGGAAATTTCCGCAATGACCCTTTCCAAATTGAAAGCGGACGCGGAAGCTTATCTTGGGCAGAAGGTAACCGAGGCGGTTATCACTTGTCCCGCGTACTTCTCCGACGCACAGCGTCAGGCGACCAAGGACGCAGGTAAAATCGCGGGTCTTAACGTGCTTCGTATCATCAACGAGCCTACGGCGGCGGCGCTTGCTTACGGCTTGGATAAGGACAAGGGCGGAAAGATTATGATTTACGACCTTGGCGGCGGTACCTTCGACGTATCCATTCTTGAGATTTCCGACGGCGTATTTGAAGTACTTGCGACCAACGGCGACACCAAGCTTGGCGGCGACGACTGGGATAACAAGATTATTTCCTACCTCGTTGATGAGTTCAAGAAATCCCACGCAATCGATTTGTCCAAGGACAAGATGGCAATGCAGCGTTTGAAAGAGGCTGCGGAAAAGGCGAAAATTGAGCTTTCGGGTATGAGCTCCACGAGCGTCAACCTTCCTTTCATTTCTATGAGCGCGGACGGCCCTCAGCACCTTGACGTAACCCTTACCAAGCAAAAATTCGAGGCGATGACGGCAGACCTTTTGGAGCGCACCGTTGCGCCTATGAAGGCGGCGATGAAGGACGCAGGGCTTTCGTACAGCGACATTGACAAGGTAATCCTCGTCGGCGGTTCGACCCGTATGCCCGCAGTCGTTGCGAAGGTAAAGGAAGTTACGGGCAAAGAACCCTTCAAGGGCATCAACCCCGACGAATGCGTAGCCATCGGTGCGGCGGTACAGGGCGGCGTTTTGACGGGCGAGGTTAAGGACGTGCTTCTTCTCGACGTTACCCCGCTTTCCCTCGGTATCGAAACGCTTGGCGGCGTGTTCACCCGTATCATCGACAGAAATACGACCATTCCCGTTAAGAAGAGCCAAATCTTCTCCACGGCGGCGGATAACCAAACGAGCGTAGATATCCACGTATTGCAGGGCGAACGCGAATTCTGCAAGGACAACAAGACCCTCGGCAACTTCATGCTTTCGGGGATTGCGCCTGCACCCAGAGGTATCCCTCAAATCGAAGTAACCTTCGATATCGACGCAAACGGTATTGTACACGTGACGGCGCAGGATAAGGGTACGGGCAAGTCTACGGATATCACGATTACCTCTTCCACCAATCTTTCCGAAGAAGAAATCGACAAGGCGGTTAAGGAAGCGGAGCAGTTCGCGGAAGAAGACAAAAAGCGTAAGGAGAAAGTAGACAATCGCAACAAGCTTGACGGTATGATTTTCTCCGTAGAGCAAACGATGAAGGAAGCGGGCGACAAGCTTGAAGAGGCTGACAAGACCACCTTGCAAACGGCTATCGACGAAGCGAAGAAAGAGCTTGAAAGCGAAGACGACGACCGTATCAAAGCGGCTTACGACAAGCTTATGCAGGACGTACAGCCCGTCTTCACCAAGATGTATCAGCAGGCAAGCGCGCAAGGCGCAAACCCTGAAACGGACGGCGGGGATACGGAATTCCATCAATAATTTCGAGTAAACGCGTACACGGGTTTGGGCAACCAAACCCGATTACGCTGTATAAAAGTGAAATGTGAACTTTGTTCACGTGAAACTTAGGTGAATCGTCCCTTAAGGGACGTGAATTGTCTTGCGTGGCAAGACGTTGTGGGAATATTACAATAACGCCGACGAAGTCGGCAATTCACGACGGCATACCGTCAATTCACGGCGTAAGCCTATTCACGAAAAGCAACGCTTTTCAATTCACTTCCTAAAAGGAACATAACCATGGCAGACAAGAAAAATTATTACGACGTTTTGGGCGTGGATAAAAAAGCCACCCCCGACGAGATAAAATCCGCATACAGAAAGCTGGCGATGAAATACCACCCCGACAGAAATCAGGGGAACGCCGAGGCGGCGGAAAAATTCAAGGAAATCAACGAAGCGCACGAAACGCTTTCGGACAGCCAAAAGCGCGCGGCGTACGATTACGAGCTGGAACACCCCGGCATGGGCGGCTTCGGCGGCGGGTTCGGCGGTTTTGGCGGCGGCGCTGGCGGGTTTGAGGATATTTCGGATATTTTCAGCAGCTTCTTCGGCGGGTTCGGCGGGGGCGGTGCGCGCACGGCGCAGTCTGCCGTAGGCGAGGATATCCAAAGAGAGATGACCCTCTCCTTTATGGACGCGGCTAAGGGCTGCAAAAAGACCTTCTCCTATACCCGCAACGAGCCTTGCTCGTCCTGTCGCGGTACGGGCGCAAAGGGTGGTACGGCGTTTGAAACTTGCGGAAAATGCCAAGGCAAAGGGGTGATTCAACAGGTACAAAATACCATGTTCGGGCGTACCATTCGCCAAACCGTTTGCCCCGATTGCAGCGGTACGGGCCGTATCGTGAAAGAAAAATGCCCCGATTGCAAAGGCAAGGGCGCGCAGCGCAAGGAAACTACCGTTTCCTTCGATATTCCCGCAGG
>JAZKXK010000038.1:0-4546 GCA_045611525.1 Candidatus Scatosoma sp.
CCGCCCGTGCAAGTAAAAGCCGAGTACATAAAAAGTACGGCAAGCTCCGTGAATATCCGTTCGGGCGCAGGCACGGGTTTCGCCGTGCTTGGAAGCGCGGAGAAAGGCACCATGTACGCGATTATCGGGCAAACGGGCAACTGGTATAAGACGTATTACCGCAATCAGGTTGCCTATATCTCCACCTCGTATGCCTCGGTATTGACCTTGGAAAAAACGCAAAACGAGAAAATCGAGGACGTCATCAGCGAAGGCTACAAGCTCATCGGCGTACCCTACGTGTACGGCGCAGTGCGTTTGCACGACGGAAAGGGCAAGCTATTGTCTGGCTTTACGGCACAAAAGTTCGATTGCTCGTCTTTGATGCAGTATATCTTCTATATGGGGTCGGGAACGCTGTTAGACGTAACCACCCGCACGCAAATTAAGCAAGGCAAAGCGGTGAAATCGGGGGATTTACAACGCGGAGATTTGATGTTCTTTACCAACGAGCAAAGACAGTATAACACGGGTATCGAGCGCGTGGGACACGTTGCGCTCTATCTTGGGGGCAACTATATTCTCCACACGGCGTCCGATTATGCCCGTATCGAACAAATCAGCAACCAACGTTGGAAGTTCTTTATTGAAGCGAGAAGATTTTTGTAAAATATATCCCCCGAACGCCACGGCGTTCGGGGGATGGTTTTACTTATTCTCAGGCACCGCCGTCGGGGTTAAAAAATATACCGCCTTCGCGCCTGCGTTTTTGAGGAGCTTTGCGCACTCCCCGCCCGTTGCGCCCGTCGTCAAAATATCGTCAACGAGCAAAACGGTTTTGTCCTTACACGCTTTGCGTTTATGCACGTGGTAGGCGCCCGAGGCGTTCTCCATACGCTCTTTTTGCGTCATATGCTTTTGCTGACCCGTTTCGCGGGGCTTTTGTAAAATATTCAAATCCACTTCCGCGCGAATGCCGCGATTATTTAGCGTAGTGTAAATCGCCTCGGCAAGCTCGGCGGCTTGGTTATAGCCCCTCTCCTGTATGCGCTTTGGGGTCAAGGGGACGGGAATGATAAGATAGGGCAATTCCTCGTCCTTCGCCTCGTGTTTGGAGAGGAAATATTCCGCCGTTCTCTCGCCTAAGTACAAGCCAAGGTATGCCTGACCGTTTTTCAAACGGTTGACAAGGCTTGCCGCCTTCCCTTTATACACAAACGGCGAAAAGCCTTGCGTGAACGGGGGCGGGTACGACTTACAGGTCAAGCACACGCCCGCCGCGAGCGTATGCCGTCCGCACTTGGGACAAAGGCACGCCTCGTTTTTAGGCATAGCCTCTTCACAGGCGTCGCAAAGCCGATGGTTGGCATAGTCGAACACCTCTTTCCCGCAATAATCGCAGGTATAGCCGTGTTTTGCAAAATACCGCCGTATTTTTTGTTTTAACAGAGTAAAGAGTTTCACTCTATTTGCCCTTCCGCGTCCTTTTTACGCTGATAGCGCACTAGCATATACGCGCCGAACGTGCCTACGGCAAACAAGACAACGCCCAAAAGGATATCGAGTACGGGGTTGCCCGACCTCGACCAGTTAAGGTATACGGACATAATATCGCCGTTGCAGAACATAGACAAAATCGAACCTAAGGACAAACCCACGATAAGGAAATACGCCGTGTGGCGCGCCTTCGCAAAGGCAAAGGTCAAGAGCTTGGAAAACGCCAAAAGCCCCGCCAAAAAGCCTATTCCCAGCCCCCCGTATACGAATATCACGGCGGGGTTGGCTTGCCAGTAGGTAAGGCTGACGCTCTCCATTAAGCCGTGATACCAGCCTACCGTCATCAGGAACGCGCTTGCGCTAAGCCCCGGTACGATTTGGGTTATGCCGACCACGAACCCGATGACAAGCGCCAAAAGCACCTGCCCTACGCTAACGCTTGCAAAACGGTCGGCGGGCGCTACGCTTTCGCTCACGGAAAACCACGCGGACACGCAGCCGATTGCTACGGGGATAAGCACGCCGAGCGCGAACAGCGCGAAGCGTTTTTTCGTAGGGTTTGCGCCTTTGATTTCGTCCTTAACGGCAGGGAACGCCCCACTCATCAAGCCCGCAAACAGGCACACCACGGCGAACATATTCACTTCTAAAAGCTTTTTCACCCCGATAAGCCCAAGCAAAAAGCCTACGCCAAGCCCCAGCACAATCGGAAGCAGAAACAAAAAGCATTGTTTGAATTTTTTGAAAATATTCCCCACTGCATAGAGGAACTGGTCGTAGAGCTTGAATATGATTGCCACCGTCGAACCGCTAATCCCCGGCACGATAACCGCAAGCCCGATGAAAAAACCCAAAAGTCCGCTTTTGCACCAAGTCTTCTTATTGTATTTGATTAAGGCGATTTCAAGACTTTCCTGTCCCATCTTTCTCTCCTTTTCTACATATGATATCCAGTATTATAATGACGAGTAAGGCAAAGATAACGCCAGCAGCTCCGCCCAAGCAATCCACGGCAACGTCTTTGATTTCCGCGCCCCTGCCCGCGGTAAGCGTTTGCAAAAACTCGTCCAGAACCGCCGTGATACAAGTACCTACAAGGGCAATCGTCGCATGGCGTTTTTTCAGGGTATAGGAATAAAAGCACCATACCATAGTCGCGCCGAGCGCGCAAAACTCCAAAAAATGCGCCGCTAATCGCACGAGGGCGTGCAGGCATTGGTAGTCTTCGCCTGTTGCCGTTGCGATAAACGAGTTCGGGGCGATTTGCTTGGCTAATTTTTGAACAAACTCCGTAATGCCGCCGCTTTGCGCGGAGGATTCTTCCCCCGTTTGCAGGGAGTTAGAAAAAATAAAGCCGAGCAAGCCAAGAAGGAGCGCCGTAAAGAGTACGCGCAACAAAAGGCTGGGTTGTTTGCTTTTTATCCTCATAGTACCATTATAAACGAAAAGTACGCGCGGGTCAATATTTTCACAGCTCTTTTTGCCTGCTTTTCAAAGAAATTTTCTCCTTTTTTCGTGGAAAAAAGCGCTTTTTTGCGATGTTTTTCGCCTTTTGTGTAGATATACTTATTTATATATCACTCTTTGTGGGGGGAAACTATGAATTATTTAAAAAAAATGTGCATTTTACGGCAAATCCGCCAAGGCTTTTCAGGCGACGGAAAAACGCTTTCGGGGCTTATCAAAATCGAGCAGTACGGCAAAAACCTCGCCGTGGAGGTGTCCGTTATCAACTTCGCCCCCCTCGTTTCGGGGGAATATTACTGTCTGCTTTCGGACGGGAAGGGCAGAACGGAAATGCTTTCTCTTCGCGGAAAAAGCTTGTTTAATATTCTTTCCGATTTGGATATCAGCGAAGGGTTTTGCGGGATTATATGCTACGTGAAAAACGAGGTCGTCCCTATCGCCTACGGCATCAACGGCAACCGCGCTTACGACTGGAGAACTATACTCAATAAAGCCCTGCCCCCCGTCTTTCCTAATTCCAAGCGTGAGACGGCGACGGCGGAAGCCGTAACTTTAAGCGCCTCGGCAGAGGAAAAGCTCCCCTCGCCTCGCCCTGTAAACGAGCCGGAGCCGGAGCTTGAACCACTCCCGCCCGAAAACGCTCCCGCGCCGCCTCGGGAGACGGATTATAACGATGAAAAGGTGGCTTTGATAAATTATTATGAGGAGAAAGACGATGAACGCAAGCTGTTTCAAGAAACTGACGAAAATGCACCTGCTCAAGGCGGAAATCAAGAGCAAATCGAGAAAGAAAGGACTGATACTGCGGAAAATGGGGATGCTGAGAGCGTACGCCACCCGTTTAAGACCGACCCCGACGGATATTACCTCGGCGTAAAGGAAGAGGTGGATAAGCTGTTTGCAAGCTATCCCAAGGACGAGACTCTTGCGGGTGCATTTTCCTGCAGCGAGTGGGTACGCATCAAAGGCACGGCGGAAAATCCCGAATATTTGGTTGGAGTTTTGTACGAAGACGGACGGGTACGGTACATATGCTACGCCCTTGCCGCCGAAGATAAGAACAACCCGCCCGACGAGATTAAAAACGTATGCAGCTTCGTACCTGCACAGGCTTTTGACGAGGAAAAAGGGTTTTTCGTGATTTTCCAAAGCGCGTCCAGCGGGGAATGTACCCGCCCCTTGCGCGCTTGATAAAATTTTATAATTTTTTTTATAAAGTGGGATAAAATGAGTTGACAAAAGAATTGCATTAAGATATAATAAGTTTCGTTAACGCGGTCGTGGCGGAACTGGCAGACGCGCAAGACTAAGGATCTTGTGGGTAACTCCATGCAGGTTCAATTCCTGTCGACCGCACCACAAAAATAGGATGTCCATTGGGCATCCTATTTTTGTTTTTCCCGAGTTTCGGCAGGAATTGAGGGTGAAGCCATTTTGCGAGAGCAAAGTGTTTTGCCTTACGATCTCTAAACAACACCTGCCTTGACGGCAAAACAAACGATTGATAATCGTTTGGCGGGGCGCGCCGCTAAAGGCGCTTTCCTGTCGACCGCACCAAACAGCCATCTATACGCTAGGAGATACACTCCACGCGGTTGCTTTG
>JAZKXK010000039.1:0-4252 GCA_045611525.1 Candidatus Scatosoma sp.
GAACGAACACCCCACGCAGGCGCGTTTGGATATGCTGACGATGAGAGAATACTTCGGCTCGCTCAAAGGCTTGAAGGTGGCGATACTCGGCGATATCAAGCACTCGCGCGTGGCGAAATCCAACCTCTTCGGCTTGCAAAAAATGGGCGCGGAAGTGTATATGTACGCTCCCGAAACGCTTATTCCCAAGCGGATAGATAAGCTGGGAGCTAAGCTTTGCAAATCAAGGGAAGAGGCACTGAAAAACGCGGACGCGGTTATGGGCTTGCGTATCCAGCTTGAACGCCAGCAAGCGGGCGCGTTTCCCTCGCTTGGGGAGTACGCGGCAAACTACGGCGTAGACGAAAGGGCTTTGGAGTATGCCAAACCCAACGCGATTATCCTGCACCCCGGCCCCGTCAATAGAGGAGTAGAGCTTACGAGCGAGGTCATCGACCACGAACGCAGCCGTATCGAGGAGCAGGTGCTTTCGGGGGTAGCGGTGCGTATGGCGGCGCTTTGCCTTTTGAACGAAGCAAGAGGGGGAAATAGCTTATGATTATTAGAAACGGACAGGTGGTTTTGAGAAACTCCGTAGAAAAAGCGGATATCCTCGTAGAAAACGGAAGGATTGTAAAAATTGCAAAGCATATTTCCGCAAACGGGGACAAGGAAATCAACGCCGAGGGCAAGCATATCTTCCCCGGGCTTATCGATATCCACGTGCATTTGCGCGAACCGGGGTTTGAAAGAAAAGAAGATATTGAAAGCGGTGCTAAAGCGGCGGTCAAGGGCGGCTTTACCCAAATTTGCTGTATGCCCAACACCAACCCCGTAACCGATAATAAAGTCGTAGTGTCCTATATCAAAAACCGCGCAAAAGAAGTAAACTTATGTAAAATTCATCCTATCGGCGCGATTACCAAAGGCTCTAAGGGCGAGGAAATGGCGGCGATTGCGGGTATGAAAAAGGCAGGCGCGGTGGCGATTTCCGACGACGGAGTAGCCGTCAAAAACGCACGGCTTATGCGCCTTGCTATGGAATACGCCAAGGGCTTTGATATCAAGTGCCTTTGCCACTGCGAGGACAAAGACCTCGTAGACGGCGGCGTGGTACACGAGGGCTTGAGCGCAACGATTGCGGGCTTGAAGGGGATTCCCAGAGCCGCGGAAGACGTCATCATCGCGCGGGAAATTGCCTTAGCGGAAACGCTGGACGCGCCCGTGCATATCTGCCACGTATCCACCTACAGCGGCGTGCGCATTATTCGCGACGCAAAGCGCGCGGGTATCAAGGTAACGGCGGAAACCTGTCCCCATTATTTCTCCGTAACGGACGAGATTATAAGAACCTACGACACGAACACCAAGGTCAACCCGCCTATCCGCGAGGAAGCGGACAAGCAGGCGATTTTGGAAGGCTTGAAGGACGGTACGCTCGATTGTATCGTAACCGACCACGCGCCTCACCACGCCGACGACAAGAACGTGGAATACGATTTGGCGGCGTTTGGGATTAGCGGTATCGAAACCTCGCTTGGTTTTGCAATCACCTATTTGTACAAAGCAGGGGTGCTTACCTTGAACGAAATCGCGGAAAAAATGAGCTATAACCCTGCGCAAATTTTAGGGTTAGAGGGCGGCGAAATCAAGGAAGGCGGCGTAGCCGATTTAACGATTGCCGACTTGGACGAAGAATGGGTAGTGGATAGCTCCAAATTCGTAAGCAAGGGCAAGAACACTCCCTTTAACGGCTATAAGCTTTACGGCGTAGTGAAGTATACGATTGTAGACGGCGAAATCAAATACGAGGCATAAACCTTAATAAGGGGGGTATTTATGAGAGGTTGGATAAAAAGACTGACGGCAATTACGGCTGTATCGCTTATCCTTTGCGCATCAACGGCGTGTGATGGGCACACTTGGGAGGATTTAGAAATAGTCGGTGAACCGACGATGACGGTGCAGAGCTTTGATGAAGAAACGGGTTTATACACCGTTATCGTGGAAGGCTTAGCAAAAAACACAACTGGCGAGGTTTGCGATTACGCGTCAATTCACATTAACTTTTTTGATGAATTAGGCGACCCGATAACTTACAACACATATACCATAGACTATATGGGTGCGGATGAAACTTGGCGTTTTTGTATAAAAAGCACAATGACGGAACTTTCTGCGGATTGTGAGGTAAGCGGTTCTTGTCGGTATCAATAAAGGGGGAAGGGAAAATGAAGAAGATAAAATTGTTATTCGTTGTCTTACTCTCTTGTCTGTGCTGTTTTACCTTTTCAAGCTGCATAGAGACGTTTTTTACGGTTTCTTTTCTTTCGTGGGCGTTAGACGAGGATAAAAACGCGCCGACGGACGAAGAACGTAAAATGCAAGCAAAGATTGTGCAAGACGCAGTTATTACCGAAGTCACTCAAAACGAAGAGGGTATGTACGTGGCGAAAGCGGAAGGGGCAATCAAAAACCTTGGCGATAAAGACGCCGATCAACTTGATTTCACCGTTGCCTTTTATGACGAAAACGGATATTTGTTGGATACATTAGTAGAGTATGAGTCTTACGTAGGTGCAGGCGATACGTATAAAGTGGAATGTGAAATTGAACTATATTATGCTCCTGCGAGCGCACACATTTACAACGTGGAATTGTACTCGGCATACGATTATAAATTGGATAGAGAGGCAAAGGCTGAAGTAGAGTTAGTGGCAGGCGAAACGTTTGCTTGCGAGATAGACGAGGACGGGTTATACCACGCAACGGTTAGCGGTCAAGTAAAATTATTGCCTGAGGCGACTAAATATGTGTACGTGTATGTGGCTTTTTATGACGCGGACGGGTATTTATACGTAAGAGAATGGAACAAAGAGGTAAGCGGTCCTGCGGAAAGAACGTATGAAGTGGAATGCGTTAGCGACGTGGAAATCATATCCTATAAAGTTATTTGTGCTTTTGCGAGATTTTAATGTGAGGAGAGAGCTATGATTACGGATAAATTGATTGAAAAAATTATCGAAATGCAAAACCCCACCTGCGTGGGTTTGGATACCTTGTTTGATTACTTGCCCGACGATATGCGCGCGGGGGTAACTACCTTTGAGGGCGTAGCTGAAAAGGTGCTTGAATTCAACAAAAAAATTATCGACAGCGTGTACGATATCGTACCCTCGGTCAAGGTGCAAATTGCGTACTATGAAATGTACGGGGCGGCGGGCATGAAAGCGTACTACGAAACCTTGCGCTATGCAGCAAAAAAGGGGCTTATCGTTATCGCGGACGCAAAGCGCAACGATATCGGCTCTACGGCGTCTTGCTATGCAAAGGCGTTCTTGGGTGAAACGCAGGTCAACGAGGAAACGGACAAGGCGTTCCCCTCGGATTTCGTTACCGTCAACGGCTATCTTGGCTCGGACGGGATACTGCCGTTCGTAGAACAATGCGAAAAGCACGACAAGGGTATTTTCGTTTTGGTGAAGACCTCCAACCCTTCGAGTGGCGAACTGCAAAACCTTGTCCTTGAAAACGGCACGCCTATCTATGAATACATGGGCGGCTTGGTGGAAAAATGGGGCGAAAGCACAATCGGTGAGTACGGCTATTCGGCGGTAGGCGCTGTGGTAGGCGCAACCCATCCTACGGAAGCGGCTCGTCTTCGTACGGTGCTTCCTCATACCTTCTTCTTGATTCCTGGCTATGGCGCGCAGGGCGGCAATGCGGAAATGCTCAAGAGCTGTTTTGCGGCAAACGGGCTTGGCGGCGTTGTCAATAACTCGCGCGGGATTTTGTGCGCATATAAGAAGAATGGCGGCACGTATACGCAAGCGGCAAGAGAAGCATGTATTGCGATGCAAAAGGACTTGTCAAGTACGATAGGCAAAATGGGTTAAAACGACGCATTTGCGTCGCATTTCTGCGTTGCAGCTTCGCGCTTGCTCGGTTGCGTACGCCTATGTACGCGCTCTCACAAGTGCTCGCTACGCCTTGAACTGCTCGCAACTTCGTCGTTGTGGTAATTCCAAATAAAAGGATACATTATGAAAGATTATATTGCAACAATCGTAAAAAACGAACAAATCGCGGACAACGTATTTGCCATTACCTTTGCTATGGACGAAGATTTCACCGTACGCGCAGGGCAATTTGGCAATATTTCCGTCGGCGGAACGCATCTTTTGCGTCGTCCGATTGCTATTTGCAAAACGGAAGGCAATACGGTAACGTTTTGTTATCAAATCAAAGGCGAAGGCACGCAAAAATTAAAAAC
>JAZKXK010000040.1:0-6075 GCA_045611525.1 Candidatus Scatosoma sp.
AGTCAAAAACGCTTGCCAAAGCTAGGGAAATCGTATATAATTGTCCTTGACTTCGAGCGTTCCGCTGCCTTTTTATGGGCGTGATGAGGAATCACGCAGCGGGTTATGAACGTTTCGTAAATTACGGAGGTAAAGTCTAAATGAAAGGAATTATCGAAGCTATCAACGCTGAAAGCATGAAAAGCGAAGTTCCCGCGTTCAACGTGGGCGATACCGTTAAAGTCGGCTTCAAGATTATCGAAGGCGGCAAGGAACGTGTACAAAACTTCGAAGGCGTCGTTATCGCAAAGAAGAACGGCGGCATTTCCGAAACTTTCACCGTACGCCACATTTCTTACGGCGTAGGCGTAGAAAAAACCTATCCTCTTCATTCCCCCAAAATCGCACACATTACGGTTGTGAGAAAGGGTAAGGTTAGAAGAGCGAAGCTGTATTATCTGCGCGGTCTTACCGGTAAAGCTGCAAAAGTTAAGGAAAAAATTTAAGTTAGGGAAAACCTTAAAAAGAAATCGTCCAAAGTCAAGGACGATTTTTTTTGCAAAAAATACCTCTAATTCGGTTTACTTTTTTGAAAAATTGTTTTACAATAGGAAAAGACATATATAAGGAAGGGAGAAAGGTATGATTGCAAGAGTGCAAAGCTACGCGTTATCTGGCTTGGAGGGCGTTTGCGTAACCGTCGAGGCGGACGTTTCCAAGGGCTTGCCCGGCTACGATATGGTCGGTCTTCCCGATACCGCCGTCAAGGAGTCCAAGGAACGGGTAAGAAGCGCCATCAAAAACAGCGCTTTGGAATTCCCCTTGCATAAAATCACCGTCAACTTCGCCCCCGCGTCCGTGAAAAAGGAAGGCTCTTCCTTTGACTTGCCCGTGGCGATAAGCCTTATGCTAGCCTACGGCACTTTGCAGGCGCAGGTGGACGATACCGTGTTTTTAGGCGAACTTGCCTTGAACGGGGATTTGCGCCCCGTATCGGGGGTGCTGCCTTCGATTATCTCCGCGCGGGATAAGGGGTTTAAAAGCTTTATTATTCCCAAGGATAACGAAAAAGAGGCGAGCTTTATAAAAGGCGTAAACATATACGCCGCCCGCACCTTAAAAGAGGTCGTCAACCACCTTTCGGGCTTTGCGCCTATCCCGCCCGTGCAGGCAGGCTCTTTTGAAAAGGCGGTACAAGAGAAAGCCTCGTCCTATGACTTGGCGTTCGTCAAAGGTCAAGCGATTGCAAAGCGGGCGTTGGAAGTAGCGGTCGCAGGCGGGCATAACATTTTATTCGTCGGCCCTCCGGGCAGCGGGAAAACTATGCTGGCAAGGTCTTTGCCCTCGGTACTTCCCGATATGTCCTTTGAAGAGGCTTTGGAAATTACCAAAATACACTCGGTTGCGGGTACCTTAGGGGATAGCGGTATTCTGTCTATCCGTCCTTTCCGTTCCCCGCACCATACGGCGACCACCGTATCCCTTTGCGGCGGCGGGAATAAAACCGTACACCCAGGGGAGATAAGCTTGGCGCACGGGGGCGTGCTTTTCCTCGACGAATTGCCCGAATACAAGCGTTCTTCCCTCGAATCCCTGCGCCAGCCCTTAGAGGACGGCGTGATTACCATTTCCCGTTCAAGCGGGACGGTAACTTACCCCGCGTCCTTTATGCTTTGCGCGAGTATGAACCCCTGTCCCTGCGGACATTACGGCAGCAGCAAGCGCCGTTGCACCTGCACGCCCAACGACGTTCGAAAATACCGCGCGAAGATAAGCGGGCCGCTTTTGGATAGAATTGATATTCAAGTAGAGGTAGACGGCGTGGAGTACGACGCGCTCATTGCCGAAAGCAAGGAAGAAAGCAGCGCTGCGGTCAAGGCGCGCGCGGATAAGGCGAGGGCAATCCAAAGAGAGCGTTTTGAGGGCAGCAAGGTCAAGACCAACGCCGAAATGGGCGAAAAGGAAACGCGGATATATTGCAAGCTTTCCAAGGAATGCGAGGACATTTTACGCGAGGCGTTCGACAGCTTACAGCTTTCCGCCCGCGCCCGTGCGAGAATACTGAAAGTAGCCCGCACGATAGCCGATTTGGAGCTTTGCGAGGAGATTCTCCCCGAACATTTATACGAGGCGATTTCGTATAGGACGTATGGGGCGACGTTAAGTTCGATTGATTAAAAAGCGTGTATATGCGTCGCATTTCGGCGTTGCGGCTCGGTTACATACTATCGGTATGCGCCCTCACCGCCCCTTGGACTGCTCGCATCTACCCACTTTATAGCCTCGTACTGTATCGCTTTGAGTAAGCAAAAGGAATACGCATAAGTGAGTTTCAATAAGGATACAATAAAACAAACGGAAATTCCCATCTCTTCGCCCATTTATCCCGAGGAATGGAAACGCTTAAACGACCCCCCGCCCGTGCTGTACGCAAGGGGGAATACCGAGCTTTTAAGGGCGCGCAAATTTACGGTAGTCGGTTCTCGCAGAACGCCTGCGCCTGCTTTGCAGGCGGGCAAGGATATCGCAAAGGAGCTATCCCGTGCGTTCGTCATCGTAACGGGTACGGCGGACGGCGGGGACAGCGCGGCGATAGAGGGCGCGCTTTTAGGCTCCGGCAAGGTCATTTGCCTTTTAGCGGGCGGGTTTTCCGCGATTCCGCAAGGCAATCTCCCGCTGTTAAAGGAAGTGGAAAAACGGGGGCTGTTGCTCTCCGTCCACCCCTATGAAACCCCCGTTCGGGAGTTTTCCTACGAGTATAGAAATAAGCTGCTTGCGCGGCTTGGCGAGGGAACGCTGGTGCTCGGCGCGGCGGAAAAAAGCGGCGCGCTGATTACCGCAAGGTACGCGTGGAAAGAGAAAAAGCCCGTGTTTGCCATTCCCTATTTCCCGGGCAGCGCGGCAGGGGTCGGCTGTAACGCCATTTTAAAGGCGGGCGGGGTGTTGACCGAAAACGCGGGAGATATCGCAAAGGTATTCCAAATCGAGCTTAAACCGCAAGCCAAAATCCCCTTGACGGGAGATGAGGAGACTATGCTTACCGCCTTGCAAACGCTTGGCGAGGCGCATATAGAGGAGCTGTCCAAGACTTCGGGCATACCCTTGTTTAAAGCGAGGGCGTTGCTGTCGGCGTTGGAAGTCAAAGGGGCTTGCGTGTCCTTAGGCGGGAACCGCTACACATCAATTTGAAAAAATAATTTTTATAGGAAGATAGAATGGATTTAATTATCGTAGAGTCGCCTTCCAAGGCGAAAACCATTTCCAAGTACCTTAAGGGGCAATACCGCGTAGACGCTTCGGCGGGACATATCCGCGATTTGCCCGTGCATACGCTCGGTGTGGACGTAAAGAACAATTACGAGCCGAAATACGTCAATTCCGAAGGGAAAGAGGACGTTATCCGCCGTTTGGTAGACGCGACGAGAAAAGCAGACCGCGTTTACCTTGCAACCGACCCCGACAGAGAGGGGGAAGCGATTGCGTGGCATTTGCAAACGGTGCTTGGGTTAGACGAAAACGGGGACAACCGTATCGAGTTCAACGAAGTGTCCAAATCGGCAATCGAGGCGGCGCTCAAAGCCCCCCGTAAAATCAATTACAGCCTCGTAGACGCACAACAGGCGCGCCGTGTGTTGGATAGACTGGTAGGCTACAAGCTTTCCACCCTGCTCAACCACAAAATCGAGGACAAGAACGGCAACGGCAAGCGCACCCTTTCGGGCGGGCGGGTACAGTCGGTAGCTCTGCGCCTGATTGTGGAAAGAGAGCGCGAAATTACGGCGTTCAAGCCCCAAGAATACTGGAACCTAACGGCGGAATTGCAGGACTTGAGAAAGGAATACGCGCCCTTTAAAGCGATGCTGGAAAAGAAAGGCACGCGCAAGTATAAGCCCTCGTCCAAAGCGGAAACCGAGGAAGTGTTATCCGTATTAAACAGCGGGAAATTCGTCCTTTCCAAGGCGAAAAAAGCGGTGGTCAAGGCGCACGCGCCCGCACCCTTCACGACCAGCTCGCTCCAGCAGGACGCGTCGACCAAGCTCGGCTTTACCGCGCCCGAAACGATGACCCTTGCTCAGCATCTCTACGAAGGTATTGCTACGGATAACGGCGACCATATCGCCTTTATCACCTATATGAGAACGGACTCCGTCCGCGTGTCTAAGGAAGCGCAAGCAAAAGCGCTTGCCCGTATCCGCGCGGTGTACGGCGAGGAGTACGCGCCCGAAAAGCCCAACTATTACGCCTCTAAAAAAGGCGCGCAGGACGCGCACGAGGCTATCCGTCCCATCGATTTGGAGATGACCCCGGAAAAGGCGAAAAAGCTTTTGGATAAAAAGCACTACGCCCTGTACCGTTTGGTATACGAACGCTTTATGGCGTCGCAGATGGCGGAGGCGAGATACAACAGTATGCAAATGGAGATAGACAATCAAGGGTATATCTTCAAGGCAAGCGGAAAGGTGCTTTTGTTCGCGGGCTTTACGGCGGTGTACCAAGAGATTTCCGCGAAAAAAGAGGACGAGGACGAAATCAGCTCGGCAAAGCTTCTGCCCGATTTGAAGGAGGGGGATAGTTTAGACCTCGTTTCTATGAACAAGGAACAAAAATTCACCAAACCGCCCCTTCGCTATACGGACGCGTCCTTGGTAAAAACGATGGAAGAAAAGGGCATCGGCAGACCCTCTACCTATGCGACCATCATTTCCAAGCTCATGCAAAAATACGTCAAAAAAGACGGGAAATATATGATACCCACCCCCATTGCCTACGACGTAGTGGATATGCTGCTCTCTTGCTTTACCGACGTTATGGATGTTGGGTTCACGGCGGGTATGGAAACCAAGCTCGACGACATTGAGGACGGCGGTATCGAATGGCAAAAGGTCATCGGGGACTTCTACCCCGGCTTTGAAAAGAACCTGCGCACGGCTTCCGCCTACGGCGACACGCTTACCCAAGAGGTTTGCGGAAAGTGCGGGCATTTTATGCTCCGCAGAATGGGTAAATTCGGCAAGTATCTCGCTTGCTCCAATTATCCGGAATGTCAAAATATCGTCAGCGAAACCAAGGAAGAAATTTCCGCAATCCGCTGTCCCAAATGCGGGGAAAATATGGTCGTAAAAAGCGGTAAATTCGGTAGATTTTTGGCTTGTCCCAGCTATCCCGACTGTAAATCCACTATGTCCATGCCGACGGACGAGGAGCCTAAGCTCGCGGGCAAATGCCCCGAATGCGGCAACGCGATGTCCGTTAGAAAATCCAAAAAGGGCAAGGTATATTATAGCTGTTTAGGCTATCCCGACTGTAAGTTTATGAGCTGGGATATCCCCACGGGCGAGAAATGCCCCGACTGCGGCGGCGCGTTGGTTATAACGGCGCGCGGCAATATCAAGTGCAGCGGCAAGGATTGCTCGTATAAACTCAAAACGGAAAAGAAAGAGAAAAAGCCCGTAGAAATGGCGGACGGCTTTGAAGCTCCCCCTATGGAAGAAGAGCCTATCTTCTACGATTACGACGACCCCTACTTCAATGAGTAAGATAAACGAAGTCCTCATCGTCGGCGGGGGCTTGGCGGGGAGCGAGGCGGCGTACTATTTAGCCAGCCGAGGCATAAAAACCACCCTCGTGGAGATGAAACCCAAAAAATTCACCCCCGCGCACGAGAGCGAAAACTACGGCGAACTCGTTTGCTCCAACTCCTTAAAAAGCAACGATATCTACTCTAACGCCTGCGGGCTTTTGAAAGAGGAAATGCGCCTGCTTGGGTCTATGATTATCGAGGCGGCGGACAAAACGAAAGTCCCCGCGGGGGCGGCGCTTGCCGTGGATAGGGAGAAATTTTCCAAGTATATCACGGAAAAGCTCAAATCCTGCGAGCATTTGACCCTCGTTTGCGACGAGGTGCTTACCGTACCCGATACTCAAAAGGACGGGGGCAGGTATGTGATTATCGCAACGGGGCCTTTGACGGCGGACGCGTTAAGCGAGGATATTTTGCGTTTGACGGGCGGGGAATTGCATTTCTACGACGCGTCTGCGCCCATTATCTCGGCGGACAGCGTGGATATGTCCTGCGCGTTCACGGGGGATAGATAC
>JAZKXK010000041.1:0-2200 GCA_045611525.1 Candidatus Scatosoma sp.
TAATATCCGTCGTAACCGCGGCGTCGGGAAACGCCTCGTATATCATTTTACACTTTTGCAAATATTCCGCGCGGGTGTAGTGCCTGTTCATGGATTTAAGCACCCTATCCGACCCGCTTTGCAAGGACAAATGGAATTGCGGCGCAAAATGCTTCACCTCTTTGAGCGCGGATAAAAACCGCGGGGTAATCAAGCTCACTTCCAAAGAGCCGAGCCGTATGCGGGTATCCGCGTCCTTGACGGCAAGCATCAAATCCGCCAAATCCCTGCCCTGCCCGTCCTTGTATTCGCTGACGTCAATGCCCGTTACCACCGTTTCCTGCGCCGTGCTTTCCATAATTTCACGGGCTGCGTTTTCCAAAAGCCGAGAACGGCTCCTGCCCCGAAGATAGGGGATAATGCAATACGAGCAAAACCGATTGCAGCCGTCTTGGATTTTTACGAAATTTCTCGTTTTTAAGCACTTGGGTGTAAGCATTTCTTCGTAGGATTTTTCCTCTTCTAAGGCTACCCCGCCGCTTTGTTCCATCAAGCCTTCTTGCACGAGTTCCAGCACCTTATTCTTGCGCTGCGCGCCCGTAACCGCGTACACGGTAACCCCCTTTTCAAAAAAGACCGCAGGCGTTTTCTCCGCGGCACACCCGCAAACGATGACTTTTGCGTGGGGGTTGCACTTGATTGCCTTGCCTACCGTTTGGCGGGATTTACGCTCGGCTTCCCCCGTTACGGCGCAGGTGTTGACGATATACAAATCGGCAAATTCCATTTCACGGGAAACGGCGTAGCCAAGCTCCTCCAACCCGCGGATAATCGACCCGCTTTCCACGTCGTTGACCTTGCAGCCCAAAGTATAGACGACCGCTTTCATCTCAGTTCTCCTAAACGGAACATAACGACGCTCGTAAGCGCAACCGCAGCCGTTTCCGCGCGCAAAATCCGCTTTCCAAGCGTGATAGAGGCAAAGCCTAAGGCATTTGCCTTTTCCGCTTCCGCGCGGGAAAAACCGCCCTCGCTGCCGATGACGATAGCGGTAGAGCCTTCCAAACGGTCTATATCCCGTTGGCTTTCAGTGGCAAACTCACAGGCGAACAGCTTATTTTCATACCCGTTTGCATACCCCAAAGCCCCCTTAAAGTCGGGAAAATATTCCACTTTCGGCGCAGTAGCGCGAAGGCACTGCTTCGCCGCCTCTTTGGACACCTTGTTCAGGCGTTCTAATTTGTTTTCGTTCATATACGCAGAGGAATACTCCGAGGAGAACACCCCGATTTTGCTAACGCCAAGCTCCACTGCCTTTTGTACGATAAACTCGTTTTTGTCGGCGTTTTTCAAGTACCCAAACAGCAGGCAAACGTCCGCTTTTGGTTCTCTTTCCCCCGCCTCGGCGCGGACGATATTGAGGAGTATTTGCTTTTTCTCTACCGCAGCGATTACGGCGGTGTATTCCTGCCCGCTGTTATCCAAAAGGATTACCTCGTCGCCCACGGAAAGGCGGAGCACGTTTTTCGCGTGCTCGAATTCCTCGCCGACAAGGCATACCGTATCTTGAATTTTATCCACGAAAAATCTTTTCAACGCAGACATGGGTTACTCCTTATGCGTTAAGACGAGGGCAAACCACTCGCCCTTTCTTCTTTCAAAAACCACCTGCATACCTACAGCCTCGTAGGCGGATTTGACCATTTGCAAACGGCTTTCGATAATACCGCTTAAAATCAGCACGCCGTCCTTTTTCAAATTCTTGGGGATAGAGGGCGCAAGAAGCTTTAACACCTCGCCCGTGATATTCGCCATCATAATATCCCCTTGCACCTCGGCGTTGTCTAAGAGGTTAGAATGCGCCACCACCGTTTGACTGTCCACACCGTTGAGCTTTGCGTTATGCAAGGAGCTTTCCACGGCAATCGGGTCAATGTCAGTGAGGTACGCCTTTTTCGCGCCGAGCTTAATTGCCGAAATCCCCAAAATCCCGCTGCCGCATCCCACGTCAATGCAGGTGGTATCGGGGGTGATATAGTCTTGCATAAGCTCTACGCACATAGAGGTGGTTTCATGCTCGCCCGTGCCGAACGCCATATTGGAATCGAGCAAAACTACCCTTTCGTGGGGGGCAGGTGCGTATTCAATCCATTCAGGCACGACGACGATATTCCCTAAATGGATAGGGCGGAAATGCTTTTTCCACACGTCAATCCAGTCG
>JAZKXK010000042.1:0-5499 GCA_045611525.1 Candidatus Scatosoma sp.
CGTTTGACGGCAATTCTCTGAAGGGGGATAAGCTAAAAGCGCTCGTAGACGCGCTCAACTGCTTTCCCTTCGTCAGCGAGAAACGAATGGTGAAAGTAAGCGAGTTTTATCCCGCGGACAAGGACTTTGATTTTTACTTAAAGGACTTGTTTGAGAATCCGCCGAGGGACAGCGTTTTGCTTATCGTAAACAGCGGTAAGGGCAAGGCAGGTACGGCTATACTTTCCAAGCAGGCAAACGTTACCTTTGTGGACTGCGCCCGTTCGGACGAGGAAACGATTAAAAAATGGATTTATCTCACCTGCAAGCGCGCAGGGCTGTATGCGGACGGCGTTACCTGCGGAAAACTGGCGTCTTACTGCGTGTACGATATGGCGCGTATCGCGCAGGAAACGGAAAAACTCTTGGGGTATTGCGCGGCGACGGGACAAACCCGTTTGACGGACGAAATCGTGGAAGAGCTGGTATATCCCGACGCGGAATATAAAATTTTCGAGCTGGCAAACGCGCTTGCGAAAAAAAATTATTCCGCATATATGCGGGTGGTCAAGGATTTATCCACGCGCGGGTTTAACGAAACCTCGCTGCTGTCCTCTCTTGCAGGCTATTTCAAGGGCTTGTACGAAACCTCGCTTTGCAAGGGCGGGGATAAGGAAGTGGCGGCTGCGCTTGGAATCAAAGAGTATGCCGCGCGGAAAAACCGCGAACAAGCGGCGAAGTTTGCAAAAGGGGAGCTTTTAGCCCTCTACGACGCGGTATACGGGGCAATCAGCGCTATCAAATGCGGGGAGTTAGCGCCCTCTTCGGCATTCAAGGCGGTTACGGCGAAGTTATTTTTCTCAAATTCGTAAAAAAGCCTGAAAAACGCTTTATTTTTTATGATAAATTCTATATAATATAGTACGGAGCTACTTAACGCGCGTATGCGCGTAAGCGCAAGGAACAAAGGAGGCTTATATGGCGATACGGCTTTTGGCGGCGGCGGTGGATTTTGTCGCTTTAGGGGAAAAAATCGTTGCGTTCTTCACCGATTTTAAGGCGTTGTACGCGATAGAGACGGTATTATTTTTCCTTCTCATTTTCTTCGTTTCCAAAGTACTGCGGGATAACGACGCGACCAAGCTTATGCTTTTGTACTGGTTTATTCTGCTCTTGGGCGGGGGGATGCACGTCTTCGACGGCGAGCTGATGACCAGACAGTTTTTCTTCCTGTACGTCGTTTTGATTTCGGCGGTTATGCTGATTATCTTCAACGCAGAGGTTAAAAAATATTTTTGGGACGTTCATTCTTCCAAGGGCGGCATTGCGGAGAAAATTCTCGGCGGCGGCGCGGAGGTGCATTCGCAGGCGGACACCGAGCGTTGTATTTCCAACATTGTAAAAGCCCTTCAAAATATGTCCAAAAACAACGTCGGCGCACTCATCGTGCTTTCCCGCGGGAGCTTGCCCAAGCAGGTATTGCAAAGCGGCGTAACCATCGACGCAAAAATTTCCACGCAGCTTATCGAGGGGATTTTCTTCCCCAAAGCGCCCCTGCACGACGGCGCAATGGTCATTCACGGGCATCAAATTCAGGCGGCGGGATGTTTCTTGCCTCTCACGCAAAAGACCAGCTATCCCAAGGAATACGGCACCCGCCACCGCGCGGCAATCGGGATTACCGAGGTAGCAAACGTTATCTCCTTGGTGGTTTCCGAGGAAACGGGGATTATCTCCATCGTAAAGCAGGGCAACGTAACCCGTTATGCGGACTACGATATGCTAATGGACGCGCTTAAGGATTATTACTGGCAAGAAATGCCGTTGACGACGAAAAAATACGGGGGGAATAGATAATGAAATTCGGTCAGTTTTTGAAAAAAGTATTCGTATCTAAATTCTGGATTAAAGCAATTTCTTTATTGCTTGCCGTGTTCGTCGTGCTTGTGTTTAACGTTTAATGAAAGGAGTTGTTATGGGTATCAAGGTATGTAAATTCGGCGGAACGTCTATGGCGGACGGGCGTATCATATGCAGGGCGGCGGATATTATCCGCGCAGACGCGCAGCGCCGATACGTGGTCGTTTCTGCGCCCGGCAAACGCTTTAGCGGGGATATCAAGGTAACCGACCTTTTGTATAAATGCTCGGACGCCTTGGAGGCGGGGGATAACGAAATCTTCCGTCAAACCTTTGATAAAATCCGTGTCCGCTTTTTGAATATACAAAATGAAATCGGCAAGGACGTCGGCGTACAGGCGGGCTTGGACGAGGTGGAAGAAAAAATGCTTGCAGGCGCAGGCAGGGATTACTGCGCGTCCCGCGGCGAGTTTTTCGCGGCGCGTATTATGGCGGCGGTTTTGAACGTTCCGTTCGTAGATGCGACGGAGTTTATCCGCTTTAACGAAAACGGCGCGCTTGACCCTATTACCTTCGAGCTTGGCGCAAAGGTGCTTGGTCAGTACGAGAAAGCGGTCGTCCCCGGATTTTACGGGCTTGGCGCTGACGGTAAGGTCAAGACCTTCTCGCGCGGGGGCGGGGATATTTCAGGTTCCATCGTGGCGCGCTCGGTTATGGCGTCGTTATATGAAAACTGGACGGACGTCAGCGGGTTCTACGCTTGCGACCCCCGTATCGTAGATTCCCCCAAATGGATTGCCGAGCTTACCTATCAGGAGCTTCGAGAGCTTTCGTATATGGGCGCGAACGTGTTACATAGCGAGTCCATTTTCCCCGTTAGAAGCGCTGGAATTCCCATTCGTATTTGCAACACCTTCCGTCCGGAAGAGGCGGGTACGTATATCGTTAAAAAGGCTACCCGCGATATGCGCGAGGTCATTGTAACGGGGATTGCGGGCAAGAAGGGCTTCACTTCAATTACCCTTGAAAAATCTATGATGAACGCCGAGGTCGGGTTCGTGCAGAAGGTGCTTTCGGTTATCGGCAAGCACGGCATTTCCTTCGAGCATTTGCCTTCGGGTATCGATACAATGTCCCTCGTTATCGATAACGAGTTCTTAAAAGACGGCATTTTGCAAACGCTTATGGCAGAGATGCAAGAGGCGGTGCATCCCGATAAGATTTATGCGCACGAGGATATTGCGCTCGTAGCGACGGTAGGACACGGTATGGCGAAGAACGTGGGTACTTCCGCCCGCCTTTTCAAGGCGCTTTCCGAGGCGGGGATTAACGTCAATATGATAGACCAAGGCTCAAGCGAGCTGAACATCATCGTCGGCGTAGAAAGTGTGGACTGCGCGGCTTGTATTCAAGCCATTTACAACGAATTTTTCCACTGATTATGAAAGCGTATACGATTGAATTAAAAAAAGAATATAACTTTTTGCAAGGCGGTACGCTGTCTTGTATGGCGATGGATTTCCCTTGGGATATTCAAAAGGATTGGAAACGTCCCGCGCTTATCGTCGTACCCGGCGGCGGTTACGGTATGGTAAGTAAGCGTGAGGGCGAACCCGTTGCCTCTGCGTTTTTTGCAAAAGGGTTTCAAGCCTTTGTTTTGACCTATCTTACGGCTGGCAGCGGCGTTTCCTATCCCGAACAGCTTTTGGAGCTTGCGGCGGCGGTGGATTACGTAAAAAAGAACGCCGAAGCGTTCAACGTTAACAAGGACGAGGTGTTTGTCGTCGGGTTCTCCGCAGGCGGACATTTGACGGGAAATCTTGCGATAGAGCATACCCATGTATCCGATAAAGCGGGGGCTACGCTCGATTGTAAGCCCACGGCGGTGGGGCTTTGTTATCCCGTTATTTCTCAAATCCACGGACATCAGGGGTCGTACGATAATCTTTTACAAGGCTATACGCAAGAGGCGAAAAAAGAGCTGTTAAAGACCTTAAATCTCAACGAAGCGGTAAGTGAAGATACTCCGCCCGCCTTCCTTTGGGCGACTGCAAACGACGCTTGTGTGCCTGCGGACAACGCGATTCGTTATGCGTTGGCGCTTGCCGAAAAGGGAATTGCTTATGAATTGCATATCTATCCAAAGGGTTATCATGGGCTTTCCACTGCCGCGTGTGAAGTCAACGGCGAGAGTGCAGTGCTCAAGGCGACCGCTTGGATAGAAGCTTGCGTCGATTTCTTTAAAATGTATATCAAAGAAATGCTTTAAGGAAGAGGCTTTGCCTCTTCTTTTTTTCTTAAGCGTATATACTCACTGCCAACCTTTAAGGGAATATTATGCGCTTTGGCAAGTGCGGAAACGCTTACGACTTGATAGCCAAGCGCCTTTAAATCGGGCAATAGCCGTTTCAGCGCGCCTACGGTGGCGGGATAACCGTCGTGCATGAGTACGATTGCCCCCGAAAACAGGGCGCTAATAACGCTTTCATAGATAGCGTCTTCGCCAACCTTTGTCCAGTCCAGAGTATCAATCGTCCAGTTGATAATGGGGGCGGGCGAATGTTCTTTTACAAAAGAATTGACCTTGCCAAAAGGGGCGCGGAGCAAATGACGGGTATGCCCGTCTATTTTTTTTAACAGCTCGTCCGTGCGGTTTATTTCCTCAAGGAGAGTTTCCTTGGATAAAGCGGTAATATCGAAATGGGAATGGGTATGATTGGCAAGCTCAAAGCCCAACATATTTGCCGTATAGAGTAAAGGCATAGAAGCATCGTCTACTAAAGCGCCGTTGATAAAAAGGCTTGCCGTAGCGATACAGTCGGGATTTTGTTCGTTGTAGGCGGTAAAGACGGCGAAAATGCTTTCCAAGGTCGAGGACGGCGCGTCGTCAAAGGAAAAAGCGATCAGTTTTTTATTCGTGTCAATATAGGCAATATCCTGTTCGGCAAGCTCCCAAGCGTTCGTTTGCTTAGGGGTCGGGGAAACGAAATCGTTCTCTACCGCTTCGAAATATTCCTCAAAAGAGGGGGGCATGTACGAGTTTGACGATTTTGGCATAGAGGCGTGGCAGGAAGAAAAGCAAAGAACTGCAACGCAGGGGAATAAAATAAAATTACGCATAAAAACAGTATTCGTCGAAGAGTTGCTTTTATCCGCATTTTTTTGAAAATCCATATTGACAATATACAAAATTTATGTTATACTGTATAGGTAGTATAACAAAAGGACGGAACTATGGAAACGGACGCGCTTTTAAAACGTGTATGTGAAAAATTTCAAATCGAAGGGGAGTATCAATCCTTTGAGGTAATCAACAGCGGGCATATCAATACTACCTATCAGGTGTTCTTTTTGCGCCGAGGGGAAGTAAAGGATTATATTTTACAGCGGGTCAATACGTATGTGTTCCGCGACCCGATTGCCGTTATGGATAATATTTCTTCGGTTACTGAATATATCCGCGCGAAGATTAAGGAAAAACAAGCGACGGCAAAGCGTAACGTTTTGCATTACGCTAAGACTCCCGACGAGAAGTATTATACCTTTATGGAGGACGGGAGCTTTTGGCGTTGCTGCCGTTTTATTGACGACTCGATTAGCTTTGAACAAACGGACGATTTGGATATCGTAGAAGAGGCGGGGATTGCGTTTGGGGAATTCC
>JAZKXK010000043.1:0-3752 GCA_045611525.1 Candidatus Scatosoma sp.
AGCCCGTATTTTGTAAAAAAAGAAAGAAAATTTTCCCCTTTTGTCGAAAAGATTTTTTGTATTTTTAGAAAAAATCACTTGACTTTTGCGCTTAAATCGTTTACTATTAATAAGCGTTGTGCTTGCGCGCGTAATCGGGCCTTTAGCTCAGTTGGTTAGAGCTGCCGGCTCATAACCGGCTGGTCCACGGTTCGAGTCCGTGAGGGCCCACCAAACCCGTTTTAATTTATTCTCTATATATAATGGCCCAGTAGCTCAGTTGGTTAGAGCGCCAGCCTGTCACGCTGGAGGTCGACGGTTCGAGCCCGTTCTGGGTCGCCAACGAAAAAAGACTGCTTTTTAGCAGTCTTTTTTCGTTGCAATTCTTTACAAAATGATAAAACTGTGCTATAATACCCTTAATGAGGAGGTCGTTATGATTTTTACCATTGAAAATAAGCACTTGAAAGCTTCCGTTAACACGATGGGCGCGCAGTTATACTCCCTTTACTCCAAGGATACCCGCACCGAATACCTTTGGCAGGGCGATTCTGCTTTCTGGGGGGATAGGGCGCTTAACCTCTTCCCCTTTATCGGCAGAATGTATGAAAAACAATATACCTACGCAGGACAAGTGTATCCTTCGCGTACCCACGGGCTAGCGAGATATTTCCCCTTCCGTTTGGAAAAGCGCTCGGCAACTCGTTTGGTGTTTCTTTTAACGGAGAACGAGAAAACCTTAAAAGAATATCCTTTCCGTTTTGAATTCCGCGTCATTTTCGAAGTAAAGGGGAAAACCCTTACGACCCGCTATCAGGCGACCAACACGGACGAGAGGACGATGATTTGCGCGTTCGGCGGACACCCCGGTATCAACATACCTTTCAGCGAAGGCACTTTTGAGGACTACTATTTAGAATTTAGCGAGCCTGCCTGCGCGAAACGCCATCTGCTTGCGGACGGTCAGCCGTATATGGCGGACAAGAGCTTGCCTTATCCCTTAACGGACGGTAAAAAGCTCCCGTTAAAACACGACCTTTTCGATAACGACGCCATCATTTTAAGCAATACCTCCCGTATCGTTTCCGTAAAGTCCAAAACCGACCCTCGATATATTACCATGCATTACGAGGACTTTAAGTACATAGGCTTTTGGCATATCGACCACAAGGACGCGCCCTACGTCTGCTTAGAGCCTTGGAGCGCGCTCCCCGCAAGCAACGGCATTGTAGACGAACTCGAAAGCAAAGCGGATATGTGCCATATCCCGCCCGCAGGCTCTAAGGAAGTTTCGTTTACCTTGGAAATTCACGAATGAAAAAAATCGCCTATGGGCGATTTTTTCATTCTCCAACAAGCACAGGCGTGCATTTATCCTTATTGACAACCAAATAACCGTAGGCAAGCG
This sequence comes from Candidatus Scatosoma sp., assembly GCA_045611525.1. Lineage (GTDB taxonomy): Bacteria > Bacillota > Clostridia > Christensenellales > Borkfalkiaceae > Scatosoma. The sequence continues at coordinate 1,388 of JAZKXK010000043.1, forward strand.
AGTACTGCATTGACCCGGGATTTATCAAGGTTACGCCGTCGATTACGGAAATATCCGCCTTGTGCGTATGCCCGTAAAGGGCGATTTCGCAACCGCGCCGCTTCGCCTCTTGGGCAAGCAGCTCAAGCTCCTTTTTCACGCCGTATCTATGACCATGGCAGTAATAAATTTTTACCTGCTCCGCCTCCAGCTCTCCGTCAAGGGGTAAGGGCGAAAAGAAATCGCAGTTTCCCGCGCAGGCGTATACCTTATCGGGATATAGGCTGCGCACCCCCCGCATATCGCCCGCGCCGTCGCCAAGATGGATAATAAAATCGTTCTCCGCAATCTTCGGCAGGAGCTTTTCTACGCCCTGTATATTCCCGTGGGAATCGGCAATCACGAGGATTGTTTTCATGCCTGCCCCCTTGCTTTTAAGATTTCAAGCATTGCCTGCAAAGCTCTAAAACGGTGGGAAACGGCGTTCTTTTCCGCCGCGGTTGCTTCCCCGAAGGACTTATTCAAATCGTCGCTGAAAAACAAAGCGTCGTATCCAAAGCCGCCCTCGCCCCTCTCCTCAAAGAGAATATGCCCGTAGGTTCGCCCCTCGGCGACAAGCTCTTCCCCACTTGGGGTAACGACGGCAATCGCACTGGTGAAATACGCCCTGCGGTTCTCAATTCCCTGCATATTTTTTAAGAGAGCAACGCGGTTTTCCTTATCCGAGCCGTGATGCCCGCAATATCTTGCGCTATATATGCCGGGGGCGCCGCCAAGCGCGTCTACGCTAAGCCCGCTATCGTCCGCAAGCACGATTTCCCCAAGCGCCTTTGCGGCGGCACGCGCCTTGATGAGAGCGTTTTCCTGAAAGGTAGAACCCGTTTCCTCGGCTTCCTCAAAATAACCCATCTGCTTTTGGGATACTACCTCGTACTGCGTGAAAATTTCCGCAATCTCGCGCAATTTATGCGCGTTACCCGTCGCTACCACTAATTTCTTCATACTACGCTCCTATTTGATATACCGCACGCGGAAGCTGTTAAATACCGCCAAAAGCATAACGCCGACGTCCGCAAACACCGCAAGCCACAAGGGCAATACGCCAAGAGCGCCAAGCGCCATAAAACCAAGCTTCATTACAAGGGAAAATACGATATTTTGCATAACGATTGCGCGGGTTTTCCGCGCGATTTTTATTGCCTTGGGCAATGCGCGCAAATCGTCCGCAATCAGCACGAGGTCGGACGCCTCTACCGCCGCCGCGCTGCCCAGCTTGCCCATGGATACGGCGCAATCGGCAGCCGCCATAACGGGGGCGTCGTTGACGCCGTCGCCAACGTATACAAGCCCACCCTGACTTTTAAGCTCCTCGGCTACAACTAGCTTTTGGTCGGGCAGAAGTTGTGCGTTCACCTCGTATATGCCTGCCTCGTTTGCAATTTTCCACGCGCGTTGCTCGCCGTCGCCCGTAAGCATAACAAGGCGGGAAATCCCTTGCGTTTTCAATTCCTTTAACGCCGTTTTCGTTTCGCCGCGGAGCTTATCCCCCACCTCAATCGAGCCTAAATATCTCCCGTCTACGGCTAAGTATAACACGGTGTACGCACTCTTAATAGGAACTACGGATACGCGGTTTTCACGAAGCAATTTCTCCGTACCGATAAGCACGGTGCGACCCATAAGCCTGCCGATTAGCCCGCCGCCTGCCTTTTCCACAACCTCTTCCACCGTATATTCGGTGTCAAACTCTGCAAACGCCTTGGCTATCGGGTGCGAGGACGCACGCTCTACTGCGGCTGCAATCGAAAGCAGCTCCGCCCTTTCCACCCCCTCTGCAGGAGTGGTATTACAAACGGTAAAGTTCCCTTCCGTCAAAGTACCCGTTTTGTCAAACGCAACGACGCTTGCCCTTGAAAGCACGTCTAAATAGGTGGCTCCCTTAACCAATATGCCCATTTTCGCGCAAACGCCTATCCCTGAAAAATAGGTAAGCGGTACGGAAATGACGAGCGCGCACGGACAAGAAATGACGAGGAAGGTAAGCCCGGACTGTACCCACCGTTCAAGCCCTATAAAGGTTAACCCCTCGCCCGCAAGCAAGCCGCTGATAAGCGGAGCAAGGATAGCCACCGCCACCGCCAAGCAACATACGATAGGCGTATATATGCGCGCGAATTTACTGATGAATTTTTCCGGCTTGGCTTTGCCTGCGGCGGCGTTTTCAACCAAGTCCAAAATTCTGCCCACCGCGCTGTCTTCGTACGGACGCAGTACCTTCATCTCGTACACGCCCCCTGCGTTGATACAGCCGGAGAGCAGCTCTTCGCCCTTTTGCGCCGTGAGAAGCTCCGCCTCGCCCGTTAAGGATTTGGTATCTAAAACGGCG
>JAZKXK010000044.1:0-3130 GCA_045611525.1 Candidatus Scatosoma sp.
AGATGCGTAGAAAGATGTAAAAATGCGCACGGTATGGGTATTTTGGGCTTTGAAAAGAGAGGTTTCGAAACGATTGTTGCTCCTGCGGAAAACAGAAGCTTTGCAAAATCCCCCTGCATTCTTTGCGGGCAATGCGTAAGCGTTTGCCCCACGGGCGCTTTGATGGAAGTTAGCGAAATCGATAAGGTAGACGCAGCCATGCAGGCGGGCAAGTACGTCGTCGTACAGACCGCGCCCGCGGTTAGAGCCGCGCTCGGCGAAGAATTCGGTATGCCTATCGGCTCGCTTGTAACGGGTAAAATGGTTGCCGCGCTTAAACGCCTCGGCTTTAAAAAAGTGTTCGACACCAACTTCGCTGCCGACCTTACCATCATGGAAGAGGCAACCGAGCTTTTAACGAGAATGGAAAAGGGCGGGGTGCTGCCTATGATTACTTCCTGTTCTCCCGGTTGGGTCAATTACGCAGAGTATAACTACGGCGATTTGCTTCCCCACCTTTCTTCCTGTAAATCCCCCCACGAAATGTTCGGGGCAATATTGAAGAGCTATTACTGCGAAAAGAACAATATCGACCCCAAGGATATGTTCGTCGTTTCGATTATGCCCTGTACCGCTAAAAAAGCGGAAAAGGAAAGGGCAGAGCTTTCCGTAAACGGTCTTCCCGACGTGGACGCCGTACTCACGACGCGCGAGCTTGCAAAGCTTATTAAGCGTTCGGGTATTAACTTCGTAAAACTCCCCGACGCCGAGTTCGATAACGACGTGGTCGGCGACTATACGGGTGCGGGCGTTATCTTCGGTACGACGGGCGGTGTTATGGAAGCGGCGCTCCGTACCGCGGTATTCAAGCTCACGGGCGAAGAGCTTTCTTCCCCCGAGCTCAAACAGATACGCGGCTTTGACGGTATCAAAGAGGCGGCGTTCAATATCGGCGGCAAAGAGATTAAAGTGGCGGTTGCGCACGGCATGAAGAACGCGAAAGTCCTGCTCGACCAAATCCGCGAGGGCAAGAGCGAATACCTCTTCATCGAGATCATGGGTTGCCCCGGCGGTTGTATCGCAGGTGGCGGTCAGCCCTACGTCAAGCCCTGCTTCCTCCCCAACGAGGGCGCGGATATTTTGGATACCTTCAAGGCAAAACGCGCGGCTGCCCTCTATCAAGAGGATTCGTCGAAAGCCCTCCGCGTTTCGCACAAGAACCCTCAAATCATTAAATTGTACGAGGACTACTTGGGCGAGCCCAACTCCCACAAGGCGCACGAGCTTTTGCATACGCACTACCACGCAAGAGAAAAATTCAGCGATTAATTATCGCTATAAAAACGAAAACGGCAGGAAACCCTGCCGTTTTTGTTTTTAGCGAAATGAAAATCTTATACGATTTTTTGATTTACCTCTTCAAATATTACGTCTAATTCATTGTTGCACCAAACGCCCGAAAAACCCATCTTCAAAGTAAGTGTGGTAAATTCAGGCTGAGGGTTGCGCAATTGAATGGTCACCTCTACCTCTCTATAAACGTTTCCGCTACCGTGTTTTTCGTATTCAATATAATCGATGTTTCTATACGAAATTCTAAATTCGCGAAGAACGACCAGCTCTTTGCGGAAAATCCCCTGCATCTTCGTTTGCTGATAAAGCACATAATTATCCTTAAACACTAAACGATAATCATTAAGACAATTATTGATAATATGCTCCATAAAATACCTCCCAAAGTAAAATTTGTATTTATATTATAGTATAGAATATTCTATATGTCAAGTAAAAATATAGAAATTTCTATATAATTTTAGTATGGAAAATACTTTTGGTGAAATTTTAAAGGATTTTTTAAGCGAAAACAATCTAACGCAGGTCGCTTTTGCTAATTTGATAGGCGTAAAGCAAAGTCAAGTAAGCGAGTGGTTAAGAGGTAAAGCAAAGCCTGGGTATGATATGTTGAAAACGATGGCGATTACCTTTAATATTTCAGCAGACTATTTTTTAGGAATTAAAGAATATTAATTGCAAGTTAAAACGCAGGGTTGGTTGCCCCTGCGTTTTTAATATGTAAGCCACTCCTTTTTCACCACACCAGGACATACGCCCTTGTCCGCACGTACGTACTCCCCGTCCGTTAACACACACTTCCCTTTATCGCTACCGTTTTGTTGGATATAGTATGCGCACCACCTACAATTCCCCTTAGGTTCATACCCGCAATGCGGACACCACCTTGCCTTATTCGATACCACTTGCTTGCATTCCGCACAATTTACCAAAGCCACAGCTTTTACTCCTTAAAATAGCATACTCCTATATTATACACGAGATTTTCTCGTAAGTCAAGTATTTTACGAAAAATAATCGTAAAATATAGATATGGATATGGAACGCATCAGCAAAAGAATAAAAGAAATCCGCTTGGAAAACGGTTTGTCGCAACAAAAGTTTGGCGAAATTTTAGCCGTTTCTCAGGATACAGTTTCCCTTTGGGAGAATGGCAAAAGCGTACCTACGGCGGAATTTTTAATTGCAATCGCAACACAATTTAACGTGTCCGCAGACTATATCTTATGCCTAAAAGATTATTGATTTGAAAAACGCAGGGGTAACCCTGCGTTTTTATTTTGCGTTGGTTTGTTAGAAGGACATCGGCACGAAGAAGTACACGATAAACAATGCCGCTATCACAAGAAGCACGGGGTGCAAATCCCAAGCGGGTTTTGCCTTGTCCTCGCTCTTGCTGAGCTTATATGCAACGAATTTTACTACGTAATCGCAAAGAACGATAACTACGTAGGAAAGAATACCAAGACCGATACCCGTCGTAATCGAGTAGGCAAAAGGCATCATGGCAATGGTAAGGAAGGAAGGCACGAAGTCCTTTACGTCGTCCACTTTCACGTCCTTAACGCCTTTAAGCATCAAGCAGCCTACCCAAACGAGCGCGGAAGAAGCCGCCGCCCCGGGAATGGACGCGAACAAGGGCAAGAAGAAGATGGAAAGCAAGAAGAGTATAGCCGTAGTAAAGGACGTAAGCCCCGTTTTACCGCCTGCGGAAATACCTGCGCCCGATTCAACGAAGGTCGTAACCGTCGAGGTACCCATAAGTGCGCCCGCCGCCGTTGCAACGGAGTCCGCTACC